>JAFGEX010000402.1 GCA_016931355.1 bacterium | reverse complement strand
CCGGTCGTTGATGCATTCAAAAAATCCGAAGAATCCCGTTTTTTCTGCATGGACCTCGTTGTGCTTGTGATCCAGTATGGCTGCGATGCGGCCGGCCGGTTTTCCGTCCAGCAGGGCCAGGAAAAACCGGGATTCCGCATGCCGGTAGAAAGGGTGTTTGGCCGGATTCAGCAGCACCTTCTGGTCCATCAGAAGGGGGGGCACCCAATTCGGGTTTTTCCGGTAAAACCGGTAGGGGAGGCCGATGAATGTGTTCCAGGCCTTCCCGCTGTCCGCACGGATGATTCCTATCCCTTTTGAAGTCATGGATTTCAGCCTCCGTCAGATCAATCCGAAACGCTTGCCCAGTTTTTTGAAGATGACGAGCACCTTGTCCAGTTCTTCATCCGTGTGCGTGGCCATGTAGCTGGTGCGGATGATCGCCTCACCGGGCGGCACCGCGGGGCTGATGGACGGATTGGCGAAAATCCCCTCCTCGGATAAAAGATTCCAGAAGGCGAAGCAGTCCTCGTCTTTTCCGATTTTAATCGGGATGATCGGGGTTTGGCTGTGTCCCGTGTCAAAACCCATACGGTCGAATTCGGATTTCATTTTTCGCGTGTTTTTCCAGAGCTGCTCCAGCCTCTCAGGCTCCGCTTCAAGAATGTCCAGGCAGGCGATGACCGTTGCAACCGCGGACGGCGGCATGCTGGCGCTGAAGATCAGTGCGCGGGCATGATGCTTGATGTAGTGGATGACCTGGTCAGAACCGGCGACAAAGCCGCCCAGGGAAGCGAGGGATTTGCTGAAGGTGCCCATGACCATATCGACGCGGTCTTCCAGGTTCCAGTGCTCGGCGGTTCCGCGTCCGTGTTTGCCGAGCACGCCGATGGAATGGGCGTCATCCAGATATATCCGCGCACCGTATTTTTCCGCCAGTTCGGCCAGGCGGGGAAGCTGGACGATGTCTCCTTCCATGCTGAACACGCCGTCCGTGACGATCAGCCTCCCATTGTCCGAATCCCCGTGGGATCGGAGCACCCGTTCCAGATCCTCCATGTCGTTGTGCCTGTATTTGACGGTCTTTCCGAACGACAACCGGCATCCGTCCACGATGGAGGCGTGATCGGCGCGGTCTGTAAAGATCAGATCGTTCTTCCCCGCAATGGTGGAGAGCACGCCCTGATTCGTCTGGAATCCGGTACTGAAACAGAGCGCCGCCTCGCGTTTCATGAATGAGGCCAGTTTTTGTTCAAGTGTCTCATGGATGTCGAGCGTGCCGTTGAGGAAACGTGAGCCCGTGCATCCGGTCCCGTATTTCCGGACGGCCTCGACGGCCGCCTCGATGACCCTGGGATGACCCGTCAGGCCCAGATAATTGTTTGAGCCGATCATGATCATTTTTTTGCCGTGGATGAGGACTTCGCTGCCGGCCCCGGACTCGATCGGGCGGAAATAGGGATAGAGACCAAGGGCCATGACTTCCCTGGCGCGCGTGAAGTTTTTGCACTTGTCGAAGAGGTCCAAGTCGCACTCCTTTTGCTGTGATGGGGATTCGGCGGATTCCCGTCCGCGTCCTGTCAAGGGGGCCTGCCCGGCACATCCAAGCGTCCCCGCCGTTTCAGGCGGGGAGATTCGGTTTTCAGTCTGATTCTAAAATATTTTATTTGTTAAAATAAGGAATGTTCAAGAGATTGTCAAGATGAAAGGATCCTGCCGGCTCATTCCCGCCCGCCAACGGGGCGATTCGCGGTGTCTAAAAAATCCTTGTTTTTTCATCCGACTTTTCATACATTAGTTTCGCATTTAAGCCCCAGTAGCTCAGAGGATAGAGCAGCGGTTTCCTAAACCGTTGGCCGCAGGTTCAACTCCTGCCTGGGGTACGATACCCGTTGATTCCCATTCTTGGAACACGGATTCCACCAGACCAAATGGGGCAGGGGCGTTCGTGATGACCTGTCTGATCGTGTAAGGGAGGAGAGAATGAAGGCTAAAATCCTGGTTGTGGATGACGTGGATACCATTGCCCGAGTTTACGCCCGTTTTCTGGAACGCGAAGGCTATGAGGTGCGCATTGCCTTTAACGGCGAGGAGGCGCTTGAGATCTGGGAGAGGTTCAAGCCCGATCTGATCATCAGCGATATCCGCATGCCCAAGATGAGTGGTTTTGAACTTGCCAAGGCCATCCGCGCGAAAAAAACGGATCAGAAAATCGTTTTAATGACCGGTTATGCCGATGAAGCCGAGGTGCTGGAGCAGCAAAAACGCCACGGATTCCCGTTCTTTACCAAGCCAGCGGACCTCCAGACAACGGTGTCCAAGATCGTAGCCGACGTCCTGGAAGGCCATTATCAAGCCCAATAATGACATGGAGCAGGCATGCTGAGTCCCCGCAAGAAACTGACGAAAAGAGAAATCCAGGAAGATTCGTTTGTCACGACTTATCTCAAGATTCAAAAACTCTTTCAAAAATACGAAAGGCAATGTTATTACGGCCTTGCAGCCCTGGCTGCAGTCATCGTCATCGGGATCATGATGATCAACAGCAGGAAGCAATCGGAGAAAAAAGCGGCGGCGGACCTCGCGCAGGCCGAACAGTATTATTACATGGAAGCGTGGGATTCCGCCGTACCGGAGCTTGAGAAAATCGTGGACCGTTTCGGAGGCACGCGGGCGGCCGTTCAGGCATCCTTCTTCCTGGGGAACATCTACTATTTCAGGGATTCCTGCGACCTGGCCGTCCGGTATTATGAAAAGGCGCTGGATAAGGTTTCGAACAACACCCTGTTCGAAACAGGCAGCCTGACCGGGATCGGAGCCTGCCTGGAGAATCAGGGCCGTTTTGAGGAAGCCGCGGAACGGTATCGGCAGGCAGCGGATAAATATTCGGATTTCTTTTCAGCCCCCTACACCTTGCTGGATGCCGGCCGCAATTATCTTTCCGCAGGCAGACGGGACAAGGCCGAAGAGGTGTATCGGAAAATCATGGATGAATACCCCAAATCGGGTGCCGTGGAAGAGGCGAAACTCCGTTTCCATGCATTGTCAAGGGGATAAACGGCCAAAAATCCGAATCATATATTTTTGTTGCAATAAACAGAAATGTTTTTTATATTTTAGGCGGGAAAAGTGGGTGCATAACCCACTTTTTTAGTTTAGAGGGTCATGATGTCTTCTTTGCAGGAACGCCTCATCCGCCTCACGGAAAGCCTGCTGGCGGCCGGCGGATTCGAACTCGTTGAGATCGCGGTGAAGGGGCACGGCCGGAGTCTCCTCATCCAGTTTTTCATCGACCGGAAGGGCGGGCTGACCATCGATCACTGTGCACAGGCGAGCGCGAACATTCAAGCCGTTCTGGACGGGGTTGATCTCGGCCTTGAGGACTACAGACTTGAAGTTTCCTCGCCCGGAACGGACAGGCCTCTGAAAACCCGGCGGGATTTCGAAAGGAATCTGGGTAGAAATGTCCGTGTGGCTTACCGGGGGGAAAAAGGGATGACAGAGGCGGACGGCCTCGTGGATGCCGTCCGCGACGACGGACTGCTCATTGCCGGGGAAAAAACGGTCGTGATTCCCTGGGACGCTGTTGCCTATGCAAAAATACGTTTAAAATGGTAAGAAGGGTGGGCCTTCCATGAATATCGACATTGTCGAAGCCGTTGCGCAGATCGCACGGGAACGGAACATCAAACGGGAGGTGTTGAGCGAGATCATCAAGAACATCTTTCTTTTGATGATCAAGCGGAAATTCGGCACGACCGACAATTTTGACGTATTCGTCAATATGGACAAGGGGGAAGTTGAAATCTACCAGGTGAAGAACATTGTTGAAACGGTCGAAGATCCCGTGACGCAGATCGAAATCGAGAAAGCACGGGAAGTGGAGCCCGACCTGGACATCGGAGACGAATACCTGGAAATCGTCAATCCGGTCGTTTTCGGAAGGAGACTGATCACATCGGCCAAGCAGAGCCTGATTCAGAAAATCCGGGAGGCGGAGAAGGAAGTCCTGTTTGAAGAATTCAAAGACCGGGTCGGGGAAATCATCGTCGGCGAGGTCCGCCAGGTGACCCGCGAAGAAATCCTGGTTTCTGTGGATCATATGGAAGTGATCCTGAAAAGATCGGAACAGATCTACAACGAGAGGCATCGCCGCGGCGACACCATCCGGGCCGTCATCAAGGAAGTCGCACAGACCAACCGGGGACCGGAGGTGTGCATATCCCGCACGGATCCGCAGTTTTTAATTCGTCTGTTCGAGATCGAGGTGCCGGAAATTTACGACGGGATCATTGAAATCAAGGGCGTCGCCCGTTTCCCGGGCGACCGCGCAAAGGTGTCCGTCTATTCCCACGACAAACGCATTGATGCGGTCGGTGCCTGCGTGGGGCTGAAGGGCATCCGGATACAGGCCGTTGTCAAGGAATTGAACAACGAAAAGATCGACATCATCAACTGGAGCACGGAACCTGAAATCTTTATCAACAGGGCCCTGAGTCCGGCCAAACCCGTGCGCGTGGTCATCGATCAGTCCGCCAAGACGGCCGTCGCAGTCATCCCGGACGATCAGATATCGCTCGCCATCGGAAAGGGCGGCCAAAACAGGCAGCTCGCCTCCCTTCTGACCGGTTTCCAGATCACCACGGAGAAGGTCAGCGAATGGGAAGCCCGGCATGTGAAGGAGGAGAAGCTGCTCCTCTCCGATGTTCCGGAATTGTCTAAAACCATCCTCGAGAAGCTCGTTGCGGCGGGATTCACCACTGCGGACGATGTGCTGGATGCGGGCCGCGAAGCCCTCCTGGAGCTGAAAGGATTCGGCGAAAAGACGGTTGAAAAGATATTTGATGTGTTGAATTCCTACTACGAAGAAGAACCGAAGAACCCGCCCGAAGCAACGGGCGGGGGGCCGGATCCGGTAGCGGCCGAAACGGCCGCGGAGTCCGGTTCCGCGCCTGTCGAAACCCCTGAGGAACCGGAAGTCAAAGAATCCGAATAATGCATCATTGAGGTGAGGTTTGCAGGACCTGAAAAAAGACAGCGAGTCGGGCCGTAAAAAACGAATCTATCAGGTGGCCAAGGAACTCAACATTTCCAATGAAGCGCTCATCGAGTTTCTTCAGAAAAACAAGTTCAAGGCGCGCAATCATATGGCCCTTCTGACGCCTGATATGCTGGATTTGGTCTATGACCAGTTCAAACTGGCGGTCCCGGACACGGAGACCGAATCCGATTTCCGGAGGAAGATCCAGGAAAAGCGGAAGGAAGAAGAGGCGCATATGAAGGCTGTGCGCCAGGAAATCGATGAAGTGCTTGAATTATCGAAAACACAGGTGCTCGAAGAGGCGGAGGAGCCGGTCCGGGAGAAGACCGGCAGGGGCAGGTCCGGGAGAAAAGCCGTCCGGCCGGAAGCAAAGGTGGGAGCGGAGCCGGCGGAGGAAGAACTGAAAAAGGCGAAAGCCAGGAAAAAACAGGGTCCTGAAGAGCCGGTCAGGGTGGCGATCAAGGAAACGCCCGCCAGCGGTAAAAAGCCGGTCGTGAAGACGGACATCGCAGGCGAGAAAACCGCCCCGAAAAAGGAAGAAAAACCGAAGCGTCATCTGAAACGACGCCCTCCCGGCGAGGCGGAGGAGACGGAAGGCGGGCCCGAGGTATCGGATGATAAAAAATGGCATAAAAAGGACAAGTTCGTCAAGTACGGCGTTGCGGAGGATGTTGAAGGCGCAGGGGTCAGGCGGAGGCGCAGGAAGAAAAAGAGGAAAAAAGCGGCGGTCAAGATCGACGAGAAGGAGATTGAAGCCCAGATCAAGGAAACCTTCGCGAAAATGGGCGATACGACCCGCCGGAAACGCTACAAGAAGGAGAAGGAAGTAGAGGAAGTCGAGGTTGACGGGAGGAATATTCTTCAGACAACGGAATTCACCTCGGTTTCCGAATTGGCCAACCTGATGAATGTGCCAGCCAATGAGGTGATACAGTCGTGCATGACGCTGGGCCAGCTGGTCACCATCAACCAGCGGCTTGACCGCGACATGATCACCATGGTTGCGGATGAGTTCGGCTACGAGGCGGAATTTCTGACCGAATACGGCGTCGAACGCGTCGAACAGCAAGCCGAGGTGGAGGATGCCGGCAAACTGGCGTCCCGGCCCGCAGTCGTCACCATCATGGGGCATGTGGACCACGGGAAAACATCCCTGCTGGAT
>JAFGEX010000401.1 GCA_016931355.1 bacterium | reverse complement strand
GCTCACCTATCGATAGAGTTATTGTTTTACGATTAATATATCGATAAAAAAACAATTTTACAAGCCGTTTTCTGAATCAGTCCGCAGCTCAATACTCAAAGCTGCTCCCCCCGATGAATTCCCGCAGGATGGAATTCGGAGGGACCCAGTCTCCGGGTATGTCGAGGAAAGAGTCGAGCAAATACCTCAGCCTGACCGCCTCGGGGAATTCGGGGTGGTCCGGTTCAACGGTTTTCAAAAGGCGCATGGCGGGCTTGCGGAGCACGCCGATCTCATAGCAGAGGGTCGAGTTGAACACCTCATCCGCCTTCTCCTGGAACGGGAAAATATGCCTGTTTTCGCCCCGCCGCACGGCAGGCCAGTTCTTCAAGGTGTCCTGCACGGAATGGTTCCGGAACTGGCAGTCCCTGATCATGCGCCTCAGGAGGCGGACATCGCTGGTCGGCACGCGCAGGTGGTCGGTGATGTTGAGCTGGGTCAGGTCGCTGGCATAGATCTTGAATTTCATCCTGCGGGGAAAGTCGGGTGTCAATTCATCGTTCAGGCTGTGCAGGCCTTCCACGATGACCGGATGACCCGCCTCGAGAACAAGCTCCGGGCCCCGGTCGCTGACGCCTTTGATAAAATCGTAGCGGGGGACGCGGACCTTCCGGCCTTGCAGCAATGCGGCGAGATCCCGGTTGAACCTGCGGATATCGAGCGCATGAAGGGATTCATAGTCCGGCTTTCCCTCCTGGTCCAGTGGGGTCTTTGAACGGTCGAGAAAATAATCGTCCAGGGAGATGGAGAGGGGCCTCGCCCCGTTGACCCTGAGCTGGATGTCCAGGCGCTTGGTGAAGGTGGTTTTACCCGAGGAGGAAGGGCCTGAAATCAGGATGATCCTGCGTACGGACCCGATCCTCATTGCACGGTCCGCCAGCGCTGCGATTCTCTTCTCGTGAAGGCCTTCCGCGATCTTGATCAACCTGGAGATTCCGTTCTCATCCGACGCCCGGTTGAGATCGCCCGGATTGTTGATTCCCACGATATGCTCCCACAATCCGTATTCCTGGAATACACCCAGCAGTTTTTTCTGAGCCTTGTAGGGCGGGAGCCTGTGCCGGTCCTCCTCGTCCGGCAGGCGGAGAATCATGCCGGGAGGTTCGCTCACCAGGTCGAAGACTTCCAGGAACTCCGTGGAAGGGAGCAGGGGATGGCCCATATAATCCACGGTTTCTCCGAGCCGGTGCAGGGTCAGGGGTTCGCCGGGATTCCGGAATCCGATCCATCGGGGTTTGATTCCGCACCCATTGAGCAGGGACAGCGCCTTTTCACGGGGGAGCGTGACGGGTGTGATTTTTTCCTTGCGGCGTATGATCCGTTTCATCTCGTCGCGTATCCTGGAGATTTCCGTCAGGCGCATTGCCTTTTCGTCACCGTCCTTGCAGAAAAAACCCAGGCCCAGCGAATGGTCGATGATGAGCCTTTTGGCAGGATACAGACGGTTCACCGCATGGATCAGGACCAGGCAGAGCGTGAGTTCATAGGCCCGCCTGCCGGGCGGAGAGTCGAGTTCGATCCATTCCAAAGAACAGCGGGCGGGAAGGGGTTCGGCCAGGTCGCGGATCCGATCATTCACTTTGGCCAGCACAATCGGCGAAGCGGATTCCGGCTTTTCCTTCCGGAGCCTCTCGCGTGCGGAACAGACCTTCGGTATATGGTTTTTGCGAATGGCTTCAACCGGACGTTTTTTGTTCTGAGAAGGCAAACGGCGCTTCCTCTCCTGATTGGGATGGGTTTTCATTTGCATCGTTCTTTTGTATTATAATGATTTCAGAAACGGAGAACAAGGATTTTCATTGACTATGCCGTGCATTTTGCATATCTTTTCGGTTCTTTCTGAAGGCTCCACGCGGCAGGACGCAGGGAATGCATCCGCTGACGGTTTGGGGATTTCGGCCGAAAAAGGCGGGGAATCGTCGATCTGCAGGGGGAAGGGCATATGCATCCGCGCAGATGCGTCCGCCTGAAGATTTCTGATCAGTGATGAGGCGGCTGTTCATGAGAATCGAATCGGATTATCACCTGCACACCTCCTATTGCGGACATGCAACAGGGGAAATGAATCAATACGTGGAAGCGGCCGTCCGGGCCGGATTGTCCGAGATCGGTTTCTCGGACCACGCACCTGCCGCAGACGGCTGGGACCCGTCACACCGTATGTCCTACAGGGATTTTGACCGGTACGCCCGGGAAGTCCTGGATCTGCGCATTGCCTATCCGGACATCAGGATCAGACTCGGGATCGAGGCGGATATCTACCCCGGTTTCGAAAAAAACCTTGAAAATCTCGTTTCCGGTTTTCCGGTCGAATATGTGCTGGGTTCCGTGCATTTTATAGACGGGCTCCCCGTTTTCAGCAAGGAAGAACTGCCTCTGAATCCGGATCAGGTCCGGAAATTCATCGGCACCTATTTCGACAGGCTCGCCGGTGGATTCGCTACCGGGCTGTTTCACGCGGTCGGCCATCTTGATGTGGTGAAGTGGAATTTCCCGGAGTATAGGAGCCTGATTGAAGACCATGCTTCAAGGTTGCTCGCAGTGGTGCACAAGGCCGGTGCGGCCATTGAGCTCAACACATCGGGCCTGCGGAAAAGGCCCGGGGAAATGTATCCCTCCGGCCGTATCCTTTCCGAAGCAGCCCGTATGGGGATTCCCGTGATACCCGGATCCGACGCCCATGGTCCCGAACAGGTCGGTTCTCATTTTGCGGAGGCCGTCTCTGTTCTTATGGAACTGAATTACCAACCGGCTGAAATCCTGTCCATGGGTCTGTGCGGATTCATTCCCGCATAGGAAGTACGCCCCGGCCTGAAAAGAGCTGATTTTTGACTGCTGCAGGCGGATTTTTCTCACTAGCAGGACAGTTGTTGCCCGTCACACATGCGTGAACCATACCGGTTCCATTCACAGTCTTTCGCTGCTGCTCTGCAATCCCCGGTTTTTTAAACAATTAGAATTTATTGTCCCCGCAGAAACGTTTTCCACCCAATCCGGCTGTTTTGGCATGTTTCCTGCATAAAGAATGCGGTATCGTCCACAAGGGAGGGAGTCGATGGATTCAGTGAAAGGAAATCAGGACCGGGAAGCAGTTGTCATATCACAGGATGGATTCATAAACAGACCCAGGCAGGGCGTAAGGGCACCCCGGGTCGCTCGCGTGATTGAAATCCGGAACCTCGCAGACGGTCCTGTGATCTGTTCCGTGAAGCGCATTCCCCTGCCCAATTAAGGTGAGGCATCATCCATGCGTTTTTTCCGGAAGTGGCAGAACGACGCCCTGATGCTCTTTGCGGCATTTTTTACCGGATGCTTCCTCTGGCTCGGAAACAGGGCGGTGGATCGGGAT
>JAFGEX010000400.1 GCA_016931355.1 bacterium | reverse complement strand
GACGCCGATATTTTAATCACGCCGGACCTGGCCGGATTCACCATGGCGGATTTTGAAAACCGGAAGATCGAGCGCATCGTCGGACAGGGGGAAAAGGCGGCCAGGGCGAGCCTGCGGGAATTGGTCGCCCTGAAGGAAAAATACAACCTCAGGCGCCTGGAGGATCCGCAGGACATCTCCTGGCTGTCCCAAAGGCCGCAGATCATTGACGTGGCCATCACCGGCTACACCTCCCTGCCTTTCCAGTACATCTACGAACAGGTCGGGTTGCTGCCCGGCGATTTCTTCGATCCGCAGGAGCTGCGCACCCGCATTGCGGAGCTCAAGGCGGACCGCATTTTCGAAGAGGTTCATTACGAAGTCGTCCCCCTTTCCGAAGGGTTCGTCCGGCTGAAAATACGCGTCCGGGAGAAGGATAAACCCGTCATCCACAGGGTGTCCATACACGGCGCAAGCCCCTCCAATCTGCCCGTTGCGCAGCGGATCCTGGGATTGGGCCCGGGCGACAGCCTGGACACAGAAATTCTCGGTGAGCGCATCATGAAACTCTACGGCATGGGGTATTATGAGCACATCCGATATGATATCACGCCTACAGAACAGAACCAGGTGGACCTGACCCTGTCCGTGAAGGAGCTGCCCCTGAAGAAGCTCCGCCTCGGCATCCGCTACGACGATTACCACAACCTGGTTCTGGCTGCCAGCCTCCTGGTGACCAATCCCGTGATCCAGGGCTTGCGGGTGGAGAACGAGGTTCAATTCGCAGGCCTGACCCGTTTCCAGGGAAAGGTCTTCTATCCGTCCAGGACGCTCAGCCTGCCGGCGTATCCCTTCGTCCGGTTTCTGTACAAAAATGTCCCGACCCGCATTTTCGCGGGCCGGGAGCATTGCGTTGCAGAGTACAAGGACCGGTCGGTTTCTGCGGGATTGGGATTCGGGCTTCTGGATGCCCGGTTCTTCAATCTGGAGGTGGAGTACCAGCAGGAGTGGATGGCCGTGACGCCGGATGTCGCGCTCGCAGACCCTCTTCTTTTTCCGGAATGGAGGGACCGGCTGAAAAAATTGAATGCAGCCTTTACCCTCGATCTGCTGGACGGGGTGCTTGCGCCTAAAAAGGGATTTCTGATGCAGGGCAGTTATGAGGCCGGATTTGAAAAATGGGATTCGGATGTCCCGTTTCAGAAGCTGGATGTATCTCTGGATGCCTATCACACCTGGTTCAACCGTCACACGCTGCGCGCATACGGATACTGGTGCGGCAGCACATCGGGCACGCCGGCATACAAGTTTTTCAACCAGGGCAGGCCGCAGTCCTTCATCGGCATGCGTTACGATCAGTTGCTTGGATCCGGGATGACCGTACTCCGGATGGATTACCGGTATGAAGTCGCGAAGACCCTGTTTCTCAAAGGCATGGCCAATGTTGCGCTTGATTACCGTTACCGGTTTCAGGACGTTCGCGTCCGTGCGGACCGGCTCTGGGGCATAGGCTGCGGGATGCAATTCGTGTTTATGAACTTCGGGTCGGTTGAACTGGGCTACGGGTACGGGAGCCGTTGCGTCCTGGATCCTGAACACGGACAAAGCGTGGGATTTTTCAGCATGGGGGCGAAATTTTAGGGCTTAAAGCGGGGGCGGGTGTTTTTGCCTTCCGGCAGCCTGCGGCCTGAAAGCCGTACTCGTCCATTCCATCCGGCCCAGGCCTCTCAACGGTCAGGCATTTCCCGCGGATTTTTTCCGCAAAGCCTTTTTGATCATTTTCTTGAACTTGTTCTCCGACAGGATATCCTGGGTCTTCTCGCCGTACAGGTAAAAGCCGGGCGTCACGTCCCGGTCGCGCTCAACGGCTTTTTCGAGGGGGATCACCTCCGATTCCTGACCGGATATCTTCTGAATGACCTGCTTCTGCCGCCCCGTCATATAGACCAGCAGGGGGCAGAAATTTTCCGTGATCCAAGTGAAAGGCTTGAGGTCTTTCCAGTGAAGCCTGGGATGGGCCATCTCCACCTTCACTTCCGCTTTGCGTATGGGCCTGTAGCCGATTTTCCAGAACTCTCCGTCCAGCACGAGTTTGAAGCCCATGCGTAAAAACGGTTTGTAATACATGTACGATTTCAGACAGGAGGACATGACGAGAAGACCGGATCTGGACGCGCAGTCCTCCAGCACCGCATCGATCAGCCGCCTGCCCACGTCCGCACGGCGGAATGCCTGGTCGATATAGGAGCATATCAGCACCTGAACGTCCGCCGCGTCGCATTTCAGGGGCAGGCTGGATCCGGCCAGCGGCGCGTAAAAAACGGAACCGATCGATCTGTCCATGAACACGGCCGCGAATCCGAATATCCTCTGATTGATCCACTTGCGCAGGGTGGGAAGGCATTGGAAACGGAAGAAGGACGGATTTTCAATGCGCTCCGTGGGGTGCGACATGCACGGATACGCATAGGTTTCAAGGTTCTCCGCGGTCAGCCTGATGATCCGTATCATGATTTTGTTTTCCTCACCGGATGAGGACGAGTCTCTGCGATTCAGAATGGCTCCCGCAGACCATCCGGCACAAATAGACTCCTGAAGGGAGTTCCCGGCCGCTGTCATCCCGCCCGTCCCAGACGAAAAGGCGCCCGTGCCTCAAAAGCTCGTCTCCCGATTCCTGCCGCACCCTTTGCCCGTTCGTTTGATATATTTCCAAAGAGGCATTCCTGCCCCCTTCCGGCAGCACGGACAGGTTGATGGGGATGATTGTCTCTGAGTTGAACGGATTCGGATAGTTCCGGCCCAGCGCGATTTTCTCAGGGGACGCATCCCCCTGCGCCGCGACCGCGTTCGTTGAACCATTCAGGACCGGGAGCAGGAGGCAGGAGCTGCGCTCCGCATCGTGATACACGGTCTGCCGGGCGATTCGGGTATGCGTATGCCTCCGGAACGGCTCGCCCGTGTTCGGATTCGCCTCGAAGCGGGGCGAATTGGAACTGGAGACGTCCAGGCGGATGCGGTGGCCCGGTGCGAATGCCTGAGCCGCGGACCACAGGTCGATTTCGAACATGCCGACGGATCCCGGCGCCAGCGGCTCTTCCCGGGAACCCGAATGCCTGTACCGGGCCTGCCGGATGCCGTCCGCCACCAGCATGGATCTCCCGTCCGGATACACATCGCAGAGCTTGGCGGAAAAATCCGTGTCCGGCGCATCCGAGGATGCGTAGAGACGGACAAAAATCCTGCCTGCGACGATTAGGGAGTCGGCCAACGGCTCTGAGGAAAAAACGAGCACATCCGGCCTGGATTCCAGAAAGGCCTGGTCTGCCGGACCTGCCGCCAGGCTCAGGTTGCGGCCCCCGGCTGTAGGCACCGGTTTTTCAGGATCATAGTCAAAAAAGTCGGGATTTTCCTCCCCCCCGGGCGGCCGGACGCTCAGGCGCGCATCATCCATCAGATAAAAAGCTGTGATTTCAGCAGGAGGGGGCCAGAAATCGCTTTCGATCCAGCGGTTGCCCGGCCCTGCAGCGTCTGCGGGTCCCATGAGATAATATTGAACCGCCGGGGTTTGGAGCACTGCGGGATCCGAGCCCTTCAGGTGAATGCCGAACCAGTCGATCATGGGCTGAATGAAATCTTCGAAACGGCATGAAGGGTACAGGATGTCGCCGACTTTGGATGTCAAAAGACCGTGCGTCCAGGGGCCCACGATCAATTTTTGCCTGCCCCTGGCATCCGGTCCGCCGGATTCCTGGATGCCGGTGAACGCGTTCAGCACGCCCTGGATGAAGATATCGTGCCATCCTGAGATATGGAGAATGGGCACATTCACGGAATCGCAGCGGGACAGCAGGTTGAGGCGCTCGTACACCGGGTCGCGGGCGGGATGGTCGATGAAAAAGGGGAGCAGGGAATCCGCGTTCACATCGTGAAACCAATCATCCACAAGGCCGGACTGATAGACGCCGCCGTAGAAAAGCGCATCCGAGTAAAGGTCGGATGCGGCAACGAGAACGACGCAGCAGGAAAGATGCGGGGGTGCCGCGCCTGCGGCCAGATAAGCGGAGAT
>JAFGEX010000399.1 GCA_016931355.1 bacterium | reverse complement strand
GGATCGTCTGGGCGTCATGGCGGTACCTGCCGTCCCTTCCGATGACCCATCCGGAAGGGACGGCTTTTCTGCGTCTGGCGTAAACTTCGATCTTGCCGCGCTGTGAGACAGAGGTCGCGCAGTCGAGGATGAAGGGAAAAGGCTCGTCCGTCGGCATGCCGAAACACAGCGGATTCGTCCCCAGTATGGCCTCCACGCTGAAAGTCGGCGCAACGGAAGGTCTGGCATTGGTCCCGGTGATGCCGATCTGATCCTGCTTCGCGGCCATCAGGGCATAATAGCCGGCAATCCCGTAATGATTCGAACGGCGCACGGCAGACAGACCCATGCCGAATCGGGAGGCTTTTTCCATTGCCAGGTTCATCGCCTTCCCGGCGATCACGAGGCCGAGGCCGTTGTGTCCGTCTATCACGGCTGTTGTAGGACCTTCGCGTACGATTTCCATGCGGCACACGGGACTGATCTGGCCGGACCGGATGCGGTCCACGTAGATCTGTTTGAGCCGGGCAACGCCGTGCGAATCGATCCCACGGCGGTCGCTTTCGGACAGGACCTGGGCTGCGGACCGGGCCTCGTCCGCAGGCACGCCGAGCGACCCGAACACATCGGCCGTGAACCGCTCCAGCAGGTCAAAGGGAACCCATGCGCAGGATTCCGCCGGTCCGGTCTTTATCCTTTTGGTCATGTTTCTTTCCCCATGCGTTTTTCAGGATTCGAGACAGAGCGCCCGGTTCAACGCCGTGATGGCCGACTTGTATTTGTCGCGGCCGATGACGAATTGGATGTTCACCTGACGCAGAGACTGGGACACGCAGTCGATGTTGATCCGGTTGTCGGCTAAAACCTGGGTGGCCTTGGCCAGAACGCCGGGCTTTGCTATGTTTGATCCGATGATGCTGATCACGGCCGCTTCCCTGGCCGTGACGACCTGATACTTCTGCTTCAGATCCTGTATCATTCCGGCGTCCAATTCCTTGTCCCAGACCACCATGGAAATGGAGTTGGCGTTCGTGGCCTTGAGGATATAGCTGACCTTGTATTTCAGCAAGAGTTCCATCAGATGCAGGTCGAATCCCACCTCGTTGACCATGGAGGAATCGTGTATCTCAATGACCGTCACCCGGTCCGTGCCGGCGATGATTTCAACCCTGGACTCCCTGCCCCTGTAATCGTTGGAGATCAGGGTCCCCGGGTGTTTCGGTTCGAATGCGTTCTTGATCCTCAGGTGTATGCCGAGCTGCTCCAGGGGTTTGGATGCCTTCGGGTGTATGGCTTCCATCCCAATGTCCGCGAGCTGGTCCGCCACATCGTAATTGGTCTGTCCAACCGGCACGGCGTTCTCCACGCCGACGATGGCCGGATCTGCGGAGGAGAGGTGGAATTCCTTGTATATCACGGCCTCGTCCGCACGGACCTCGGAGGCGATCTTGGAAAAAGTCACCTCGGAGTATCCGCGGTCGAACTCGCGCATGATGCCCTCCGTGCCCTTGGTGTATCCCGTGGCCACGAACAGACCGCTGGAGAGGTCGAGGGACTGGAAGGCCTTTTCGATGCGCTCGTCGATGGTCAGGAATTCGGTGTCATGAAATCCGCTGAGATCCACCAGCACGGCCGGGATGCATTTGTTGTTGAGGATGTTGACGGTGTTGAAGGCGGCGTGGGCTTCGCCGATCGAAGCGAGTATCTCGCGGGCGGCGAGAAGGATGTTGCTGCGGTCCACATATCCGGAGGCGAGCACCTCGGCCATGCTTTCAAGCACGTCCTTTGTTTTGCTGATGCGCTTTTCGATGAAAGCGCGCGCTGCCTTCAAATCGAGCCCGATCGATTCAAAGGCCGCGTTGATTTCGATCAGTTTTTCCAGGAGCCTGTCCAGGGCTTTCTCAACGCCTCTCTGGAGGATGAATTTCTGATAAATGCCGGGCGCGCCCGTCTTTTTATCCTCCAGGAGCAGGTTGGTGACGCCCGCATAGGCCGATACGACCAGGATCCGGTGCGTGAGCTGGGATTCGGGCCCCTTGTCCAGAATGATGTCCTGAAGCACATTCCCGAATTTCAGCATGGTCGTACCGCCGATTTTTTCAACGATCAGCATGGATTCCCCGTTTGTCTTATAAAATAGGTGTTCCAGTCACCGGCCACTTCGTGTTTGGACCAGGACCGGTAGCCCTTTTCCCCTGCCTTTTCGATCAGCGGAGCAGGCTGGAAAGGCGTGACCAGTTCGAATATCTCGCCGTTTTTCAGCGTGCCGAGACGCTGAAACACGAGGCCCATGGGATTCCGGCCGTTTTCCAGCTCCGGCCCCGCATCAAAGACCTGAGACACCCTGGCTTTGGAGAACCAGTCCGGCCGGGATTCCGCCGGTTCTCCGTTCTCCGGGGGGAAATCCGGCGATTGCCCGGCTTTTTTCCTGAGCAGATTGACCAGGTCCCCGAGTCTGATGCCGCCGACCTTTGCGGCCTGTCGCAAAGTGGTGACCCGGGCGATCGTGTTCCGGAGCACCGGATTTTTAAGCTTCCTGAACTGGGGGACACAGCCGATTAGGATTTCCTCCAGTTCGGGAAAAGCATCCAGCAGCTCGGCCACATGGATTTCCGGAGATATGGCCGGTCCGGATTTTTCCTCAGGACTCATAGGACAAAAGCCTCTGCTCTCCCTTGAGCGATTTTTTCAGGGTTAGGTCCTGGGACACCTCCAGCGTTCCCAGGTAGCGGCCTTTTCCGTCCCGCAGCGCGAAATATTCGATATGGATGAATTTCTTCCCCAGCTTGATCCAGAAAGGGGCGCTGTCCCTCTTCCCGGACTTGAAATCCGCCAGTATCTTTTCCACCACATGCACGCTGGAGGTCGGATGGCAGAGGCGCACATCCCTGCCGAGAATGGAACGGTTCCTGGCGAATATCCTTTCCTTCCCCTGCGAAAAGTAACGGACCTTGTCGTCGCTGTCCACAAAGGTGATGTCGAAAGGCACTGTGTTGAGAAGGGAAGTCAGTTCCGCTGCGTTCAGGGTCCCTGTGGGCAGGGTCAGCGTCCCATCTAATATCCCGGCGTCCTGAATTTCCCCCGGTTCCTCCGCTGGTTTCCGGTCCGCACCCGCTTCGATGAGGCAGAATCCGATTTCCGGCATCTGCCTTCCGATTTCCCGCCAGTCCTTCTCCGTGATTTTGTCCAGGCACATCGGGAAAAAGATCTCCTCTTCCTTGAGTATCATTTCCAGAATGGACTGCGAAGCCGGCTTCAGCACGGTCTCCACCATGGCCTCCAAATCGCCTGAGGAAATCGTACCGGATACGCCGAGAACCTGCTGCGCCGCCTTGAGCATGCGGCGAGTCTCGTCATGCTTGCTCCACATGACCTTGGGAGGACCGGTGATGCCCTGTTTCTCGAGGTAGGGGAAGACCAGGTTTTCCTTTTTTGCGTAATGCAGGGCCACCTGGGCCAGGCTGTTGAAAAGCTCGGCCATCCCGGACACCAGAATGCGGGCCTGTTCCGGAGTCTTGACGGATCCGCTGCGGCTGTACAGCTCCTGCAGCCTTTCGACGACCTTTTCAAGCGCGCTGTTTTCCCGCTTCAGTATTTCAACGGGATGACCGGGCCCAACGGCCGGTGTTCCGGTCCGGTCGATTTTGCCCTCCAGCACCCTGGCATGAACGTCGCAGAGTCGGAGCACTTCTTCCTGCGGGAGCCCCTCAGCCATGAGTTCCTGCTCCACCTCGACAACGTCCTGGTAGGGAATTTTCTGCAGCCATAGAGCGAGCCTGTTCTTCACCTCTTCAGGGGCCTCGCCGCTGTGGAGCTGCAGGATCATGTGCTTCAATATTTTTTTCCGGTTTTGTGCGTCCGGTATCCGGTCACTCATGGGATCCCTCCACCCTTTTCCTGAAAACGAAAAGATTGGCCGAATCCCTGCCCGCATCATAGGGGATCCGGTCGTAGCCTGCATATTGCGACACGAGCCTGAAACCCGTTTTTTCATGAAAACGGATCAGGTCCTTCGAGCGGAACGGGAACATCTTTGTTTCGGATTCGAACAGGATCCGGTCCTGACGGACAAGGCGGGTCCGGAAAAGAACCTTCTCTTCCGTGATCCGGGTATAGCTGCGGAAGAAGGCCAGGCCTTTTTCCCGTTCATGCCTTTCCGGAAAGACATACTCCTTCAGTGCCAGGATATAATCCCAGTTCATCACCTGGAAGAACCAGATGCCTCCGGGCATGAGTTTTTTCCATGCGACGGGGAGGAATTTCAGCAGGTCGATCCCGTTTAAATAGGCCAGGACATTGCCCGTGGAATAGACCATGTAAAATTCTCCCGGCAGGTCCCCGATGTTCATCAGGTCCATGACTTTGAACCTGGCATCCGGATAATGAGTTTTTGCGTAATCGATCATGGCCGGATCCAGGTCTATGCCCAGGGCATCATGCCCTTTTTGCGCCAGTGCGTTGCAGTAAAGCCCGGTGCCGCATCCCGCATCCAGAATCCGCGAGCCCGGCTCCCGGACGAGGGAAAGGAGAAAACGCTCGACTGCCGCGTCGCGCGGAAAAATCCCTTCATACACGTCTGCGAATGGAGATGGAAAGGTCATGGAGATTTCCGGTTGACGCCGAAAGATTCTGAGTCTGACTGTGCGCGTATTCCCCGCGGATGCCCTTCATCCGCAGGATTGGGGTTATTATAGACAATTTTGGACATATTATCAACCTTGATTTTACGTCCTCCCTCTTTGTCCTCCTATCATCCTGCACCCGCCCATGATCGCGAAAAGGACTTCGGCGGCAGGCGCATTCCCCGCCTGTGAGAGGCCGTCAGGTTTGCAGACGGCAGGGGTGCATGCGAATGGAGGAAAACATTCTTCTCCATTTGATCTTCAATCTTACCCGGCCTTCGGCCGGAAGCTTCCACTCCTTAACAAAATTCTAACAATCCGCTCATGAATCCCAAACAGGCTTTGGCTAATTTACCGCACCCTGAAAAGCGGGGCGGATACACCTTGACAACCAAACGATGCACGAGGAGGTAAAATGAACATCGGTAAAAAGGCGGGAATGGCGGTTGCTGCGGTCCTGCTGGCCCAGGCCGTGCTGTTCGGCCAGTCGGTTTCCAAGATCGACGGAGTGGTTTTCTCGGATTACTACTACAATCTTCAGAACAGCGTCAAGTCGGAAAAGGACAGGAACGCGTTCCAGTTCCGCCGCATCTACTTCACGTTCGAGAACAACATCACGGAGAATCTCAAGGTGAGGTTCAGGCTGGAATCCGAGCACGGCTCCTACAGCTCGACCAGCAAGATCAACCCGTTCGTCAAGCACGCCTACCTGGAATGGACCAACCTGATCCCGAGCCACAAGCTCTACCTCGGCATAGCGGAAACCAATGCGTTCAAGAACTCGGAGGAGTACTGGGGCTACCGCTCCGTGGAAAAGACCATCATGGACCTGAACAAGATCAGCTCGTCCGCAGACATGGGAATCGCACTTAAAGGCGACCTGTCCAAGACCTTCCATCACTGGCTGACCTACATGAACGGCACCGGATACGGCGCCTCCGAAGGCGACCGGTTCAAGAAAGTCGGATACGCCCTGTGGGCTACGCCCGTCAAGGGTCTGATTGTGGAGGGATACGCGGACCTCGAATACCAGGATTCCAGGGAGCTTCAAACCGCCGCGCAGCTGTCGTCCGCCAAGGATTACACCCTGGCAACCCAGTACCGGACGCTCAAGGGCTTCGTGGGCTACAGCCGGCCGCAGTTCACGGTTGGGATCGAAGCGTTCCAGAGAACCAATGTCAAGTCGGGCATCGGGAACGCGAGCGCGACATACGACAGCAGCGCGTCCAGATACAAAGTATCCGCTTCCGCTCCTTCGGATATCGTGCGCTTCGGGTATTCGGCTTTCTTTTCGTGGATCACGCCGGTTCCGAAGCTGAAGATGTTCGCCCGGTATGATTTCTTCGACAGCAATACCGGGGATGACATCTATTCGAAATTCGACGAGAAGACCGGCAAATTCACGAGCGGGACGGATGACGAAAACACCCTGCTCATTGCGGGGCTGGATTACATCCCTGCGGGAAATCTGCACATCATGCCGAACATCATCCTGAAGAATTATGCGAAGGAAGGCCTTGACAACGATTTGACCGCCCGGCTGACCCTGTACTACAAGTTCGATTCGGGCAAGATTACGATCGAATAATCGGATTGGAGATCCATCCGGAAAGGAGAAAAAAATGAAAAAAACCCTGTTGGCCGTCATGGCTGTCCTGATCCTGGCCGCCGGTTCCCTGGCCCAGGATCTGATCCAGATCAAGGGTTCCGACACCATCGTGAACCTGTCCCAGAAACTCTCCGAAGTTTACATGGAAAAGAATCCGGCCGCAGCAGTGGCCGTGACCGGCGGCGGCTCCGGGGTTGGAATCGCGGCCCTGATCGCAAACCGCGTGCAGATTGCGAACGCCTCCCGCGAAATGAAGGAGAAGGAGTATGCGGCCGCAAAGGAAAACGGCGTGGTGCCGGTTGAGATTGCCATCGCGATAGACGGGCTCTGCGTGGTCACGAGCGAAGCGGTGGGCCTGAAATCGCTGACCATGGCGCAGGTTGGAGCCATGTTCCGCGGCGACATCGTCAACTGGAACGAGGTGGGCGGTCCGGACAGGCCCATCTCCCTTTACGGCCGCCAGCCGAATTCAGGCACGTACGTGTTCTTCCAGGAGCATGTTCTCGGAAACAAGGATTATTCCGCGAAGATGAAACAGATGAACGGGAACGCCCAGATCATCGAGGCGGTCAGGGCTGAGAAGGGCGCGATCGGGTATGTGGGAGTCGGCTACGTGCTCGATGAAAGCGGAAAGGTCGCTTCCGGATTGAATGTGCTCTTCATATCCAAGGATGCCAAATCTCAGCCGGTTTCTCCGCTTCTGGCTGAGAACGTCAAGTCCGGTCTCTATCCGATCGCCCGGGCCCTTTACCAGTACACCAACGGCAAGCCTAAGGGCGCCGTGAAGGAACTGATCGCATTCGAGTTGGGCCCTGAAGGACAGAAGATCGTAGAGGAGATGGGATTTTATCCGGTTTCCGGAAAATACCTGGAAAACAATAAAAAGGCCGGATTCTAAAAGGAAATGAGGGTGAATTTGACTTTTAAACTCGGGAATCAAACAACCCTCCTCGTCCGGCATGCCATTTGCCGATTCTTCCCAAGGCTGCCTTGGGAGGAATCGGCATCTGGCATCTGCAGGGGACGTGCCGCATGAACGGAAATTCGACGCAAAATAAAAAAATGAGAAGGCGGTTCTGGCGCAGGATCAAGGAGAAATCGATTGAACGGTTTTTTCAGGCGAATGCCCTTCTCGCCATCATCATCCTGTCCGGTATCTTCTACCTGCTGTTCACCGAGGGATTTCCGGCCCTGAAAGCGGTCGGGATCCGGGAATTCTTTTTCAGGGCCAGATGGGACCCCACTTCGCCGGTTCGTGAATCCTACGGCCTGTTGTCCATGATCGTGTCCACGCTCATGGCCTCCATCGGGGCCATGATGATCGCCGTCCCGATTGGGATCGCGGCTGCAGCCTACCTGGCTGATGTCGCCCATCCAAAGGTTCGTGAAATCATCAAGCCTGTGATGGAGATTCTCGCCGGCATGCCCTCCGTGGTCATCGGTTTCATCGGGATTGTGGTTTTAGGGCCCCTGATCGCCGAGATGTTCAAGATTCCGAGCGGATTGAATGCCCTGAACGGTTCGATCCTCCTGTCCCTGATGTCGCTGCCCACGATTGTTTCCATCTCCGAGGATTCGATCCTGTCCGTGCCGCAGGAATTCAAGAACGCGTCCCTGGCCCTGGGCGCGACACGCTGGCAGACCCTGGTCCGTGTCACCCTGCCTGCCGCATCCTCCGGCATCATCGCTTCGGTCATGCTCGGTATGGGCAGGGCCATCGGCGAGACCATGACCGTGCTCATGGCCTGCGGCAATGCTCCTGCGTTTCCCATGGGCTTTCTCGAACCGATACGGACCATGACGGCCACCATGGCCATCGAGCTGGGGGAGACCGTGCAGGGGGGCATGCATTACCAGTCTCTTTTCGTGGTCGCCATTGTCCTTTTCGTCATGACGTTCGCCGTGAACCTGATTTCAGACCTCATCCTGCAAAAATACCAGAAGGTGAACCGATGAAAATCAAGCGGCGCATGATGGAGGAAAAGCTGGGATTCGGCCTGCTGCGGGCTGCGGCCTTTCTGATCATCGGAGTGATTCTCTTTCTTCTCTATGACATTTTTTCAAAAGGGGCCAGTGTGCTGTCCTGGGAATTCATCTCGCAGAAACCGGCGAAAGGCATGACTGCGGGCGGGATATGGCCCGCCATTGTCGGCACGTTCTGGGTAAGCCTGATCACCGTCGTGTTCGCCGTGCCGGTGGGCATGGCCGCGGCGGTTTATCTGAACGAGTATGCGACGCAGGGCAGGCTCGTGCGCATCGTCCGCCTGGCCATCCGCAACCTGTCCGGTGTGCCTTCCATCGTCTATGGTCTGTTCGGATTCGGATTTTTCGTCCTGTCGATGAATCTCGGACTCTCCGTGCTTTCCGCAGGGTTGACCCTGGGACTGCTCACCCTGCCCTGGACGATCACGGCCAGCGAAGAAGCCCTGAAAACAGTCCCGCGCTCCTACCGGGAAGGCGCATTGGCCCTCGGGGCCACGCCCTGGCAGACCATCCGAACCAATGTGCTCCCCTATGCGGTCCCGGGCATGCTGACCGGTGCCATCCTGGGCCTCGCTCGGGCGGCGGGGGAGACGGCGCCGATCCTGTTCACGGGTGTGGCCTTTTTCTGGCCGATGCTCCCGGCCTTTCCAAAAGCGTTGTTCAGCCAGTTCATGGCCTTGCCCTATCATCTCTTCATCATGTCCACCCAGCATCATGAAATCGCCAAGGTGAGGCCCCTGGCATACGGGACGGCCGCGGTTCTCATTGCGCTGGTCGTCCTGATGAATTTCATCGCGGTTTTCATCCGGTACCGGTTCCGGAAGAAATTCAAACGGGTGTAAAAAAAAGGAACGGCATGGACGACATCCTACTGACCACGCGGGATTTCTCCTTTTATTATGGGCCTGTGCAGGCCCTCAAGGCCGTGAACCTCGATATCGAAAAATTCAGGATTACGGCCCTGATCGGACCGTCCGGATGCGGCAAATCGACCTTCCTGCGCTCCCTGAACCGGATGAACGACATCATCCCCGGGGCGCGTGTGGAGGGAAAGGTGATGCTGGAG
>JAFGEX010000398.1 GCA_016931355.1 bacterium | reverse complement strand
GTCCAGCATTTTCAGCCGCCTCTTCCGCGACTTGAGCCTGTCGAGACAGAGGCGCGTGACGATCCGGTAAAGCCACGTCGAAAAGGATTTCCGGGCATCGAATTTGGAAATGTTTTTCCAGACGCGCACGAAGGATTCCTGCACCACATCCCTCGCATCCTCCTCATGCTGAAGAATGCGGAATGCAACCGCATGGGCAAACTCCTGATAATGGATGACAACCGGCCTGAATGCATCTGCATCCCCTTTGCTGCAGCGATCGAAAAATGAGACATCCAGGTTTTCCAATCATTCCTTCCCGCCCGTCCCGCAGGCGATATTTCTTCAATGATGATACGACGAATCGGGAACAAAGTCAAACCCGCCGCCGTTGTATTTTATCGTTTGCTTGCAGGAAGTTGATTTCGTATATTTATTGACTTGAAAATAAATGCCGCAATTTCAGTAAAATCAAAACAATGAATACGGCATATTCGATAGAGATGAATAAATATTACTTCATATGACACAAAAAACTCCCAAGGAGGACAAATGAAGTCAAGGTTAACGGCAGCACTGATCGTCCTGGCGCTTATTGCGACAGCATGGTCCAAGCCCGCGCACAAAGCAAGGAACATAGACCAGCCTGAAATCGCCAAACTTCTGGAAAAAGGCGTATCCATGCTGGAAAAACTCCAGGTTCAGGTCCCTGGGGTGCTGAAAAAAGCCAATCAACGCTGGAATGCGGTTCAGGGAAAAAACAGCCGGACCGAACGGATCAATCAACTGTTCAAGACTGAAGCCGGACTCGTGTTTGAGATGATCGAGCAGGAATGGGACGGCGGAGCCTGGGTTAATACCTTCAAATCCGTCAACACGGTCGACGGTTCCTGGAATTGGCTGAGTTCCGTGGAGTATGAATGGTCCGGCGGCGCATGGGTTCAAAGCAGCCGGATGACCAACACGTACGACGGAAGCGGAAACATTACGGAAATGCGCTTTGAGGAATGGCTCAACGGCGCATGGTCTCCTTCCATGGTGTTTTCCTATACCTATGACACGCATGGGAACCAGACGAGCTCCGCCTTGCAGGTGGATTCCGATGAGGACGGCGTTCTCGAAAATACGATCAGAACCGTATCCACGTACAACGGCGCCGATCAACTGACCAAGGATGAATCCTATTTCTGGGACGACGAATCCGGCGACTGGATGAAAACCTCGAAGACGGAATACACCTATGACGGCCAGGGCAATCTGATCCAGGAAATGAATTACACGGACTTGGGAGTCATGTCGTTTCTCAGCGGCAAGACGGATTACACCTATGATGCATCCGGGAACATGCTGACCCAGACCACATCCTCCTACGACATGTTGACCGATTCCTGGATCAACCAGAACAAATACCTGTACCAGTACAATGCGGCCGGTCTGGAAACCGAGATTATTTACCAGGTCTGGGACGGCTCCTCATGGGTCAACAGCGACAGGGATGTCATCACCTACAATGCACAGGGCTTGGAGACGGAATGGGTCTGGCAGATCTGGGACAACGGCTGGGTCAATGAATCCCGGACGCAATCCATATACGACGCCAACGGCAACGAGACCCATTATCTGGAACAGAATTGGGAGAATGGGGCCTGGGTCAACGATTACCAGGAAACGTCGACCTATGACGGAGAAGGCAGGACGATCGAAGAAATCGAGCAGGTATGGGAAAACGGCGCCTGGGTGAATGACTACCGTTACACCTATACCTATGTCACCGGGATCGAACAGGAATCCGTCGCGATCCCCGGTCATTTTCGACTGGGCAACTACCCCAATCCCTTCAACCCGTCCACCACCATTCTGTTCA
The DNA here is from genome assembly GCA_016931355.1 of bacterium. Taxonomy (GTDB): domain Bacteria; phylum Zhuqueibacterota; class QNDG01; order QNDG01; family JABMRT01; genus JAFGEX01. The sequence continues at coordinate 8,502 of JAFGEX010000398.1, read as the reverse complement.
GCCTGCCTGCAGCGGACCGGATTTCCGTGCAGATCGTGGATGTGCAGGGCAAGGTGGTCAGGACCCTGCTCCCCGGGCAAACGATGTCCGCAGGCCTGCACAGGTTCGCCTGGGACGGCACAAGTGATTCGGGCATGCCGGTTTCCTCCGGCCTTTACCTCTACAAGGTTACAGGCGTATCCTATAGCGGCACAGGCCGCTGCCTGCTTGCCAGATAAAAAATTTCCGTGCATTGCTGAAAATCCGGCCGGGCCTTCCCGGCCGGATTTTTTATTACAATTTGTTCACATGAAAACCCCTTATTGAAAAAGAGGAGGAATTGTCGTATAATGGACGTGGTGAGCGCTCTCCCCTTTTTGAAAAAGGAGGAACCATGAACGCAAGAATGACCGTCGCTGCCCTCCTGTTCGCAGCAGGCGCGATCGCAGGTCCGGGGCCGGCCGGCCTGTACGCGAAAAAAGGCGGAACGGACATGGCCGAAAAGCTGGCCGGATGCATTTCGGTTTTGGAGAAAAATCAAATCGGGGTGACTGAAATCATTGCTGAAATAAACGCCCGGATGAATGCGGAAACAAAGAGCCGTATAGGGAGGAAGACGGCGAGGATTCTCAAGACCGAGGACGGGACTGCTGTGGAGACAATCCTGCAAACCTGGGAAAACGGTTCCTGGGTCAATTCCGTCAGATCCATCTCCCTGTTCGACGATTTCCACAATGAGATCAGCAACACGGACCAGGTATGGGAAAACGACGCATGGGTCAACGAAAGCCGGATGACGACCACGCGGAATGCGAACGGGAATATCACGGAGATTCTTTTCGAAGACTGGTCGGACGGCGCATGGGTCAAATCCGCAGCCCTGCTCTACACCTACGATGCCCATGGGAACGAAACGTCCTTCACCATGCAGGCGGATGCAAACGACGACGGTGTTCTCGATAATTCCATGAAAACGACCAACACCTACAATGCATCGAACCAGCGGGTGCAGGATGATTTTTCTTTCTGGGACTCCTCCTCCAACGACTGGATGAAAACATCCAGAACAGAATACACCTACGACGGACAGGGCAATCTCACTCAGGAATTGGATTATACGGAAATGGGCATGCTCTCGTTCCTCGACGATCGAACGATTTACACATACGACGCATCCGGCAAAATGCTGACAAAGACGAATGCCTCTTACGACGCTCTCACACAAACATGGGTGGACGAATCCCGTTCGCTTTATCAGTATAATGCGGCTGGAGACGTGACCGAGACAGTTTACCAGGAATGGGATGGGGCCGCCTGGGTGAACCAGGACCGCGATGCATTTACCTATGACGCACACGGCTGGCAAATCGAATACCTCTTGCAGGAATGGGACAATGGCTGGGTAAACACCTACCGGACCCAGGATTCCTGGGATGCCAACGGCAACTACATCCACAACCTGGAACAGAAATGGGAAGGCGGCGCATGGGTCAACGAATATCAGAGCAACAGGTCCTATGACGGCCAGGACCGCATCATGGAGCAGATCGACCAGAGATGGGAGAACGGCGCATGGATCAACGAGAACCGGTACCTGTACAATTGGGCGGTCGGAATTGCGCGACTTGCGCCGGCGATTCCGGAAACCTTCACCTTGGGCAATGTCCCGAATCCCTTCAATCCGTCCACAACCCTTCTGTTCAACCTGCAAGCACCAGACCGGATCTCGGTGCAGATTCTGGACGTCCGGGGCAAGATTGTGAGAAATTTGATCCAGGGCAAGGTCATGACTGCAGGGCTGCAACGGATTGCCTGGGACGGGACGGACGAGTCCGGCAGTCCCGCCGCTTCGGGTGTTTACCTGTACCGGATCAGCGGCGCCTCCTTCAACGGCACGGGCCGCTGTTTGCTGGCCAGGTAGCCTGCCGCTTTGCTTTTTAATCCGGCCGGGCTGTCCCGGCCGGATTTTTTATTTCCTGCAAATGGAGTTTAAAAATGCCGCAAAAACCGAAGCTCGGAATCAGCGCCTGCCTGCTCGGTGAAAAGGTGCGCTACGACGGGGGCCACAAGCTCGACCATTATCTGGCGGATTTGCTCGGCCGTTTCGTGGAATGGGTGCCTGTTTGCCCCGAGGTCGAATGCGGGCTTCCGGTCCCGCGTGAATCCATGCGCCTGGTCGGCGGCCCGGAAGCCCCGCGCCTGATCGCGCAGCGCTCCGGCACGGATCACACGCAACGCATGCTCTCCTGGGCGGAAAAACGGCTCGCGGAACTGGGGCAGGAAGACCTGTGCGGATTCGTGTTCAAGAGCCGCTCCCCCTCCTCCGGCATGCAGGGCGTGCGCATCTACAGCGAAAAAGGGATGCCGGTCAAAAAGGGCAGCGGTTTGTTCGCAGCCGCATTCATGAGCCGTTTCCCGTTGGTCCCCGTGGAGGATGAGGGGAGACTGAATGATCCGGAGCTCAGGGAAAATTTCATAGAGAGAATTTTCGTTTTTTTCAGATGGAAGGAGATGCTCGACAAACGGCCGCGCATCGCGGATTTTATGGAATTCCACGCCTCGCACAAGCTTCTGTTCATGTCCCATCACCCGAAGGCCGTGACTTTACTCGGTCAAACGGTCGCCCGTGCGGACAGGCAGAACCTGCGGCCCGTCTTGGATCAGTATCTTGAAATCATGATGACGGAATTGAAGCGGATCGCGACGGGAAAGAAAAACGTCAATGTACTTCATCACATCATGGGGTATTTCAAGAAACAATTATCCGCGGACGAAAAACAGGAGCTGCTGGAAATCATCGATTCCTATCACAACGGCCTGATCCCTCTGATTGTGCCGGTCACCCTGCTCAACCATTATGTCCGCAAGTTCGGCGAACCCTATCTCAGCCGCCAGGTCTATCTCCATCCCCACCCGCTGGAGCTCATGCTGCGGAACCATGTCTGAACCGCCGTCCCGGGACGATTGCCCCGGGTTTTTCCCCGGTGATCAATCCCCTTCCCGGATCCCGGGAGCGCCAAAGCCCTCCGGCAAATCCTCTCCCAATGCCGCCTTCTTATCCGGCATCGGATCATCCGGACGATCCCGTCCTGGATGGCCCCAGGGCTAAGCCCTGAAACCATCCACCCATCCACTTCTGAAATAAAATGACCTTCTGCTTCCTGACCCGGAATCCTTTCCGGCCTCCGCCCTGGCCATCAACTTCCCTTGCCCCATTTGAGTATCTCAATCCGCACATTCATGATGCCCTCCGTGACTCCGTCAATGGCGCGGGCCGCGCCGTAGGAAAGATCCAGGATGCGGCCTTCGATGAACGGGCCCCTGTCATTGATGCGGACATCGACCTTTTTCCGATTGGACAGATTCGTGACCCTGCACAGCGTCCCGAACGGCCAGACGCGATGCGCCGCCGTGAGCTTGTACATATCGTAAACCTCGCCGTTAGCCGTTTTGCGGCCGTGAAAATCCTTTCCGTAATAGGATGCCTTTCCGGTGTAAACACGAGGCCTGCCGTAGGAATCCGGATAACCGCCTGCCGGGTAATAACAGGAGAATGGGGGCAGAGCAACAGCGGCCGATGCCAGGACAACCAGAATCATCCTGGCGCGTTTGAACCGGACCGGAACCGCCTGATTAATCATTCGAACCCTCCTTGGCGCCGCCGTATTTGAAGAACAGGAAACGCCTCTCCTTTTTCAAGCGCTGTTCCAGCTCCTTCCTGAGCGCGACGCAATCCTCATCCACGCTGGACAGGATGGTTTTGGTCTTTTCAAAATCCAGCAGACCGACGCCCGTCAAAGCAGGCTTGATCGTGATATCCGGCTTCACGACCTTCATCTTGTTCCGAAGGATGGCGATCTGCAGGGTTTGAATGGTGGTGAAGAGGTTTTCGAACAGGCTCGGTATCTGAGAGCTTCCGGGCGTGGCCTGCGTCCCGGTCACATCCACGGCGATCAGGATTTCGCATGCCTCCCGGATGACATCGTACGGGACTGGATTGACGATGCCCCCGTCCACCAGCACGCGGTCGCCAAGTCGCACCGCTTCGAAAACCGCGGGGATGGAAATGCTCGCCCGGATCGCGGGCACCAGCTCCCCGGAATCCAGGACAACTTCCTTCTGGCTCCAGAAATCCGTTGCAATGACCTTCAGCGGAATGCGGAGATCCTCAAACCGTTTCGCCGGGAGATGTCTCTTGAGGAAACGGGCTATCCCGTTCCCCTTCACGAGTCCCTTGGGATTCAGGGGCGAAAGATCCACCATCCGGGTGATCTGCCGGATGCCTATTTTTTCCAGGAGATTCAGCATGTCATCTGCGGAAAAACCGGAGGCGTAGAACGCCCCGATGAGCGCTCCGATGCTGCTGCCCGCCACGATGCCGGGCCTGACGCCGAGTTCATCCAGAACCTTCAAAAACCGAATGTGGCAGAGCCCCCTCGCCCCACCGCCTCCCAGCGCAATCCCCACGCTTTTCATGCCGCTCCCTCCGCTGTCGTTCAGCAATCCTGACTGACACGGGCCGTCCGCCGTCACCGCCCGATTTGAAATTTACGACAAAATGCATCCCTCTGCAACCGGATTCCGCAACGCACCCGGTGCCGCCCGACAAACGGCTGCGGCAAAAAAGGACGGCTTTCCACGCCGCAGTTCATGATCAGATCCATGTCCCCTGCTGTGGTCCGTTCCGCTCCGCGCCGGCGGGCCGCAGCCTGTTTTAACTTGACATTTGATCCTGCTTTTCTTAATATGCGTTCACCATTGGAAAAAATTCCAGTTCCCCATATCCCGGATGCACCGGTACGGCGATGGCCGCACACGAACCTCTCCCCAGGCGGGAGGAAGCTGCCGGTCCGGGGGAAGTAACCGGAGACTTGTCATGAGCGAAGAAAAAAGCGTCGTGAAGCCCATCCGCGACCTGAAACCCGGCGACCAGGTGAACTCCTTTTACGTTGTGCGTAAAAAGGAGCTGAAAACCAAGCATGACGGGACCCCCTTCATGCTGCTGGAACTGGGAGACGCCTCAGGCCGGATCAGAGCCATATTCTGGGAGGATGCCCGCGCGGTTTATGAAATGCTTCCGGTCGGCCAAGTCGTCAGGGTCCGCGGCACTGTGGCCACATCCGGCGAAGGCCAGCAGATCACGGTGGAAAAAATCCGGCCCGCAGAACCGCAGGACCGGATCCAAATCCGGGATTTCATTCCGAAATGCCCTCTGGACATGGAAGCGCTGGTGGGGCATCTTGAGGAAACCATTGATTCGGTCGCCAATCCTTTTCTGCATCACCTGCTGAAACACATCACCGGTAATGCCGAAATCTGGAGCCGGTTCCGGGAGGCCCCTGCCGGAAAACTCTGGCATCACGCGTACCTCGGAGGTCTTCTCGAACACACCGCAAGCCTGGTGACCATCTGCCAGTCCATGACGGAATTGTATCCCATGCTGAACCGGGACCTGCTGATCACGGGCGCCATCCTGCACGATATCGGGAAGATTCAGGAGTACAATTTTGACCGCGGGCTGATCGACATCTCGAAAAACGGCAGGCTGCTGGGGCATATCTCCATCGGCGCCCAGATGGTGGACCGCTTCATCGACCAGATGGACAAGTCCGGGGGCGAATTCCCCGCGGATCTCAGGCAGCAGCTTCTGCACCTGATTCTCAGCCATCAGGGCGAACTGGAACAGGGATCGCCGGTCGTGCCCATGACGCCTGAAGCCATGGCCCTTTACTATGCGGATGAGCTGGACTCCAAACTCAATGCCTTGAAACAGATCGTGGTGAGGGACCGGGAACCGGACAGGGAGTGGAGCCGCTACGCGCCTTCGCTCGAGCGCTTCGTCTATCTGGGATTGAAGGATCTGGAAGAGGATTGAAGCAGCCGGCGGCCTCATCTAAACCGTTCAAACTGCCACGCATTTGTGAAAGTGCGTGGCAGTTTCTTTTCACCCGGCGTTTTTCACGGAGACGGCAGAAGGATACCCGGAAAAAGGCAACCTTCCCGGGAGAAGGTTGCCTTTTTCCATAAATGCCCGAAAGCCTCGACCGGGCTGAGCAGCAGCCGGCCTAAGCGCCTGAAGCCGGGTCCGCTGGGCAGTACAAACCCGCTTCGTTCGAATCCAGAAGGCCCGCCTTCATCGTGCGCGGATCGACCGGAGACAGCCTCTTTTCCATGGGCTGGGTGAGGATGCGGTAACGCCGCAGGGTGTCCAGATGATCCGCGATGCGTTCGAGCGGTTCGTCGCGCAACATCCAGAACGAGGAATCGAATATCCTGAGGTTCAGGGGAGCTGTGTAGCCGGTCAGCGTTTTCTCGCCCGCCAGGTTGAAATACGACTCGAAATACGAAATCACCAGCTCCCGCAAGGTCCTGAAAATGGGCTCGCGATAGCGCAATCCGGTGAAATTCGATTTCGCCACAGCGCCCCAGTGCCTCTCCAGCTTGAAGACTGCGAGCAGATGATCGTCATCCCGTTCGTTGGGAAGCATTTCCAGAATCAAGGGAGGAAACCCGATGCGCCTCAGCATGGCTGCTGCGAAAAGGGCTCCGTCAAAGCAGTGGGCCGTCCTCTCCCGCAGGACCCGAAGCGGACAGCGGTAGAACGAATCCGGCGAATAGATAAAAGTGTCGAGGAGGCTTTGAATCTTGAACGGACTCGACAGCTCCGCGACCGCTTCACGCTCCTCGTCCGACAGAAAGGCATCCCAGGATTTCATCTGCTTTCCATCCCGCCGCCTTTTTTTGTGCTGGAGACTCTCTCCCGAAACGTCCGGACTTCGCACACGCCGTCACTCCGACTTGGGTTTCATTTTCCGGCTTCTGGCCTTTTTGCGCGACCTTTTCTGGAAAAAACGCCATATATGCCGGACCAGGGAAATCCACAGCAGGAAAAGAACGAGAACGGCCAGCCTTTTATTGAAAAAATACAGGATCAGGAACAGTCCGGACAGGAAAAAGGGCGTCATGCCTGAGCCCAGCGCCTTCAAGACCGGTTTCCGGAATCCGGACACCGACCTGAAAAAGGACTGGCATTTCGGCCTCGCGATTTGCCACGCTTTACCGATCCGGTTCCGGTTCTTGTAAAGAATCCACACCACGAGGATGAAGACCAGCCATCCGAAAAGCTTGCGCCAGATCTGGCGTACGAAAAACACCTCCATGGAAAGCGGGTCCTGAGTCTTCACCAGCGTCCGCGCAAAGCGGTACACCTGGCCGCCTGTGGGGATCTTGATCTGTATGGGCAGCACGCCTGTCGCGTATCCGCCCGGTGAGAGGGGCATTTCCTGTTTGGCCAGGTCCTCCAGCCTCCCGCTGAATCCCATCTCGTTGTCCACCTGCTGCTCGAGCTGGGCCTCCTCCAGCGGCACATTGCGGAACTGGCTCTGATAATCCCCTCCCTTGTAGGCCCTGTCCACCTTCTGACGTCTTTCGCGTACGGAAGCGGAAGGCATGGACTTGGCTTCTTTCTCGTCAAAAACGCGCTTGCCGCCGGAAAGCAACGGGAATCCCCGGATGATCTCCTCCTTTTCCAGCGTGCTCCTGAAATGGAGATACGCGTAATCATTCGGCAGATAGACGGACCAGACGATCTGGCTGATCAGGAGGTCCGCAGCAGGCAGGAGACTGCTCCTGGATCCGAAGGAGGGAAACGCGCTCCCCGTCAGGCAGTAGATCAGCTCCACGGGGAAGGTATCCAGCGTGTTGTTGACCGTTCTGGACCGGATCAAAGGGATGAGCAGCATGCCGCTGTCATTGATTGAGGATTCCACAGGTTCGTTGCCCACAAACACGCTCCACACGTCCGCCTGGTCCGGGAGCTGGATTTCCAGAAACTGCTTGGAACTGTTCCGGATCTGGTAGATCAGCCGGTGCACGACCTTGCCGTCCTCGGTGAACAGGGTGACTGCTGATGCGGAATGGACGGCTGCCATGGGAACAGCGATTTTCTCGTGTTTTTCGACATTCAACACCAGGCTGTAGGGATGCTTTAAGTACTTGAATCCGAGTATCATGGGTTTGGCGGAGCGTTCCACCAGCGTTGCCGGCAGCCTGGCCACCGGAATTTTTTCAAGACCCGTCTGTTCGGCGACCTTGATCTCCGCGCTGGTGTTCAACTCCACGCCGATTGTGCCGGTCTCCCGCACCGTGCTGAGAACGCGCAGGCCGGCAAAGTCCACGGCAAGGCCGTCCGTGAACGGCTTTTCCGCGGACACCCGGATGAGGGCATTGCCCTTGATCCCGTAAGTGAAGGGGATGGAGATCTGCCTGGAGCCCGCCAGGAGGCTCTCCTGCCATTCGCCGACCCCCTCGCCCGTGATGGTCAGGATGTTGATGCTCCCCGGCACTGCCAGCCTGATCGCGCTGATCTCGTTGTGCAGGATATTCAGGTGTATGTCCGTCTTGACGCGCAGGGCGTCGTCGTCGATGGAAATGAGATGGTTCGTCTCGCTGTATATCCTGGCCGGCAGCTTCTCCGCGACCGCCATCTGCTTCCGCCAGCGGACGCTGATGCCCGTCCCGGTC
>JAFGEX010000397.1 GCA_016931355.1 bacterium | reverse complement strand
CCAGGCCGCAGTACGGGACCCGGATGCGCACGGTCAAACGGGAGGGCCAGGACATCGTGATCGCCCTGGACCTGTCCCTGTCCATGCTGGCGGAGGACATCAAGCCCAACAGGCTCCAGAAGGCGAAGCATGAAATCGCCTCCCTGATCGACAGGCTGGAAGGGGACCGTATCGGGCTGGTGGCTTTTTCAGGCAAGGCCTTCATCCAATGCCCCCTGACCCTGGATTACGGGGCTGCCAAGATGTTCCTGGACTTCATGGAGCCGGGTCTGATCCCGGTGCCGGGTACGGCCATCGGCCAGGCGGTTGAGAAATCCGCGGCCTGCTTTGTGGAAAAGGAGCGCAAGCACAAGGTCCTGATCCTCATCACGGACGGGGAGGACCATGAAGGCGATCCGATCGAAAAGGCCAGGTCCGCTGCGAAAGAGGGCGTTGTCATCTACACGGTCGGGATCGGTTCGCTGCAGGGCGTGCCCATACCGGTTTACAATGCGCAGGGATTCCAGACCGGATACAAGCGGGACAGGCGCGGCGAGGTGGTCACGACCAGGCTCGATGAGCTGACCCTGGAAAAGATTGCGCTCGAGACAGGAGGCAAGTATTACAGGGCAACGCCAGGGGAAGTGGAACTCGAGAAGATTTACGACGACATCAGCGGGATGGAGAAAAAGACGCTCGGCTCCCAGCAGTTCGCCCAGTTCGAGGACAGGTTCCAGATCTTTCTGGGCGCGGCCCTGTTTTGTTTTGCATTGGAGATGCTGGTTTCCGAGAGGCGGAGATCCAGGGTTGAGTGGAAGGGGCGTTTCGGCTGACCCTGATCAAATCCCACGGGGATGGACATGAAAACAGGATATGCAACGAGTCTCATGCTGCTGGCTGCCGCAGCGGTATTCGGTCAGGCGGGCCGGAGGCAGGTGGCAGAAGGCAACAAGCTCTTCCACGAGGAAAAATACGATGCGGCCGGCAACAAATACCAGGATGCGCTGCTCGAGGACCCTGCATCGCCCCTGATTCATTTTAATGCGGGCAATGCCGCGTACAAGAAGAACGATTACGAGAAGGCCCTGGAATCCTTCCAGAAGGCGCTGGATACGGACGAGGCCCTTTTTCAGTCCCAGGCCTATTACAACATCGGCAACACACTCTACAGGGCCGGGAAACTTCCGGAGGCGATAGCGGCATACGAGCAGGCCCTGAAACTGAATCAGAACGACGAGGACGCCAAATACAATCTGGAATATGTGCGCAACAAATTGAAAAACGACGCGCAGCCGCAGCAAAATGATCAGCAGAATCAGCAAAATCAGCAGCAACAGCAGCAGCAAGAACAGCAGGATCAAGATAATGAGCAGCAGAACGAGGAGAACCAACAAGACCGGCAGGAACAGCAGTCCCGGGAGCAGCAGGAGCAGCAAGATCAGGAAGAACAGAAGCAGGAACAGCAGGGACAGGACGGAGAGAGGAAAGAGGAAATGACAGAGGAAGAAGCGGCCCGGCTGCTGGAAGCCATGGATGAAGATCAGAAGGATTTAAAAAAGCAGCAGATGCAGGGACAGGGCCGAACGGATGTGGAAAAGGACTGGTAATGATGAAAGAAGAATGATGATGAAATGCGATTTGAATATCGCCGGCCGCCCGAGGCGGGGCTTTTCGATCTGCGGAAGGAAAAACATCGACAGGTGCTCCGTTGTCCCCCCGCTTGCCGCCGGGAAAGCGCTCACCGGCGGATTGAATCTCCCTGCTGGAAACAGCGGGGAATTGTCCATCTGTCCGGAAAAAGACATTTGGATTCGCCCGGCTACCCGGGGGCAAGCCCCATGGAATGCGCGCGCTGTCAGATTCAAACGGCTCATGCCGATCCTTCTGTCCTGGGCCGCCGTCGGTCTCTCGGAGCTGTTCCCGCAGGACTTGGCTGTCAAGGCGTATGTGGACAAAACTGTGGTCGGGCTCGGACAGGAATTTTCCCTTTCCGTGGAGATCTCAGGCAAAGACGCCGGCGATGCCGATGATCCGGTTCTGCCTGCCATGGATGCTTTTGCTGCGTTTCTGGGGAGCGGATCCTCGCAGAACATCCAGTTCGTCAACGGCAGGATGTCCGTGTCCAGAACCATCACCTATCATTACCAGACCTCCGCAACCGGGAAATTCACGATCGGCGCGGTGCGTGTCGCTCACAAGGGCAAGGAATACACGACCGTGCCCATCGACATCACCATTCAGGATGCGCCCGTACGCCAGAGCCGGCCAGCCCCTGCCCGTAGGTCTCAGGCAGCGGATCCTTCCGGCGGACTTACGGACCAGGACCTTTTTGTCAGGGCTTCAGTCAGCAAGAAAACGCTTTATCCGAACGAGCCTGCGGTCATCACCTACAGGCTTTATACGCGGCAGAACGTGACCTCGCTCGGCATCTCAAAGCTGCCTGCTTCCAGCGGATTCTGGACCGAGGAATTCGAGTTGCCCCAGCAGCTCATCACGTCCAATGAAGTTCTGAACGGAATACAGTACACCACCGCAGTCATCAAAAAGATCGCCCTGTTTCCGACCGGTCCGGGCGCCAAGACTATTGAGCCCATGGTCATAGACTGCGACGTGCAGGTGAGGCGTGCCCAGTCCAATGATCCCTTCTCGAATTTCTTCGACGATTCTTTTTTCTTCGGAAGGACGGTTCGCAAGACGCTCACTTCTCCGTCCCTCGAGCTCGAAGTCCTGCCTTTCCCGGCAGAGGGCAAGCCTGTGGATTTCTCCGGTCTGACCGGCAGCTTCCGCATCGAAAGCTCGGTGGATAAAAAAGCGGTCAAGACGAACGAAGCGATCACGTACCGCATCAAGATATCCGGACAGGGAAACATCAAGGCCATCCCGCAGCCCCAGCCTGTTTTCCCAGGCGACTTTGAGGTTTATCCCCCCAAGTCTTCCGAAACCATTGACCGGAGCGGCCAGACCGTTTCCGGCAGCAAGACCTTTGAATACGTCCTGATCCCGAGGATTCAGGGCAGGCAGCGAATCCTTCCGGTCAAGCTCACCTACTTCGATCCGGCCTCCAGGAAGTATAGAACCGCGGAAACACGCGAGGCTGTCATCGAGGTTGAGAAGGGTTCGGACATGTTTACGGCGGTCCCCTCCGGCCTTTCCAAGCAGGAGGTCAAACTGCTCGGGCAGGACATCCGTTTCATCAAGCTTGACAGCCCGTCGTTCAGCCGCATCGGCGACAGTCCGGTCCGGCATGCCCTTTTCTGGATCGTCCTGCTGCTCCCCCTTTCCGGAATTGCGGCGGCTTATGCCTACAGGCGCCATGTGGACAGGCTTTCCGGAGACATCGGATACGCGCGGGAAAAGCGGGCCTCCCGGCTTGCGAAGAAAGGACTGGCCTCCGCATCGGCGCTTGTGCGTGAAGGCCGGGACCGTGCGTTCTATGCGGAAGTCGGCAATGCGATGACGCGTTTCCTGGGCGACAAGCTCAACATCGCGGAGGCGGGCATGATCAGCGATGAAGTCAAGGCCAGGCTCGGCAAGGCGGGTGTGGATCAGGCTGCGATCGACGCGTATTTCGATTGCCTGGGCCTATGCGACCTGAAGCGGTTCTCACCCGCAGGATCGGATCTGAATGAAATGAAGGAATTTCTCGGCAGAGCGGAAAAGGCGCTGAGCTCCATGGCCAGGCAGTTGAAATAATGGATGTGCGGGATAAGATCCGGCTGAAGGTACTACGGGTTCGGTGCGCAGTAAAAAGGGCGGGCCTGCGCCCGGCGGCCCGCTTCCTTGGAAAATGCTTGTTTATAACAGGCCGGTTTTGCCGGGGGACGGAATTGCGGTTCGCCGGGGATCAGAGGGACGGATGAACTTTTTCGGGCGAGTATGACCTTCCCGCAGGCAGAGCAGGGTACGAGGGGCCGCTTTCAACGCGGCGCCTGGCTATCCCTCAACGGGGGAAAAAAGGAAAAACGGGAATCGAGGATCGCATGATGCCAAGGACATCCCTGTGCAGGGACAAAGAAGAGCGGCGGACGGAAGCCTCGTCCCAAATCCGGGATATCCGCTGTACCGCTTTTTGCCGCCTGATGATCGCGGCGGCTTCACTGTTGTTTTTGATTCATCCCGCTGTCTTTGCCGGAGAGGCCCCGGCTCCATTACAGGATGCGTTCGGGCAGGGGGTTGCGCTTTACCAGTCCGGGCAATTCGAGGCATCCCTCGAGGCGTTTGCGGAAGTACGGAATGCAGGATACGAAAGCGGCCCGCTGTACTACAACATGGGCAACTGCCATTACAAGCTCGGCCGCATGGGCAAGGCCATTCTTTTTTATGAACGCGCCCGGAAATTCATGCCCAAAGACCCGGATCTAAAGGCCAATCTGGCGATTGCCAATCTTGCGGTCGTGGACCGGATCGAACCTGCGCCGCGTTTCTGGCTCATGGCGGTCTGGGATGCTTTCACGCATGTGTTCCCACTGCCGTTGATCCGCCTCCTGACAGCCGTGTTTTTCGTTCTGACCTGCGTGCTGGTCATCGGAATATTTCTGGCCGGACCGGCGCTGCGAAGGTTTCTGGTCAGGATTTGCTGGGTGTCCGGGATTCTGCTGATTATTACGGCGCTCTCCTGGTGGGGAGGAGCGAGAGATGCGAAAACGAGGGTGGAGGCGGTCATCATGGATTCCAGGGTCGAAGTCATGAGCGCGCCGACCGCGCAGGGGGGGGTGGAGGTATTCAGCCTGCATGAAGGCACGAAGGTGCGCATAGACCGCATGCAGGATGAATGGATGGAGATCATCCTTCCGGATCTCAAGATGGGATGGGTGAAAAAAAGCGTTTTGGAAATCATATAAGTTGTTGTTATATTAATTACATATCAATTGCTCTCCTGCCTTTGACCCGGCGGGTAGGGCCCTTTTTTCATACGCTTTCAGACAGGCAGGATCATCACATCCAGAGTATGTTCGTCAGGGAAAAAATGTCAACGGATAACGGATTTCAGGTGTCTAATGATGGCAGGGATAAATATGCCGGGTGAGGCCTTTTTCGTTTAAGAGCAGATCCGGAAAGGAAATGATCAATACCGGGATGCTTCCATTTTCGATTGTGGTTTGAAAACTGATGAGAGACGGGGGGCCGTCTCCCCGTTCGTTCTTATTGAAACAGGAGAGTCCGATGAGAGGAATTTTTTGGAAACGTTTTTTTCTTTTTACAGCAGTGGTTCTGCTGGTCAGCGGCTGCGACAAGGACTGGCTCCCCGCCTGGATGAGAAGCGATGATGACGACGATGATAAAGGCGTGGATGTCTCGGGCGTGGAATGGGTGACGGTTGAAGGCGGGACCTTTCAGATGGGGGATACATACGGCGTGGGGCGGACCAACGAATATCCGGTTCACGAGGTGACGCTGAGCACTTTCCAGATCAGCAAGTACGAGGTGACCAACGACCAGTTCGCCGCTTTTCTGAACGCCTATGGCAGCGATACGGTCAAAACCGGTGAATTCCAGGGAAAAGAGATCGTCCATGCCAATGCGTACGGCGTCCGGAAATCCGGATCCGAATGGCAGGCTGCGCGCGGTTATTCGGACAATCCCATTGTGGATGTGCCCTGGTACGGCGCTGCGGAATTCTGTAGTTTCTACGGATACCGGTTGCCGACTGAGGCGGAATGGGAATACGCGGCCAGGGGAGGAAACAAAAGCCAGGGTTACGTGTATTCGGGCAGCAATAATCCCGGGGAAGTGGCCTGGTATTCCGCCAATTCCCGCGGCACCCGCAGCGTCAGCACGAATCAGCCGAATGAGCTCGGAATTCACAACATGAGCGGCAATGCATGGGAATGGTGCCAGGACAGGATGGGGGAATACCCGGCGGACCCGGCTGTGGACCCACAGGGCCCCTCCGAAGGAAATGACCGCGTCCTCCGCGGGGGATCGACCCGCACCAGCGTGGACCTGTGCCGGATATCCTACCGGTACCAGTCCAACCCGATCAACTCGAACGAGACATTCGGATTCCGCTGCGCGAAAAGCCTGTGACCGGCACCGTGGGCGATCGTCCGCGGGCCGTTCCGGCCCGTATCGCACCGGAATGACCCTTTTTGAAATCCCCGCCGGTCCGGGCATGTCCGGACCGGACGGGGACTTTTTTTGATTTCCGAAATTTCCCCTTGACTTACACCCCATTTTTGTTAAAATCCTCTTAAGCCGGTATCCGTCATCCTCCATCCATTCGGGATGCTGTTTTCCTCATCCTCAGCGTATTCGTCAAAAGGAGAGAGCAGCCATGATCCTTCATCACGAATTCATCAAGGCCGCGAAGAAGTACGGCGGCAAGAACGCCATTGTGGACAAGAGCACGGACAAAACCGTCCCCTATCACAAGGCGTTGATCGCCTCGCTGATCCTCGCGAAGAAATTCGACAAGTACAAAGGGGGCTATCTGGGGATCATGATCCCCAATTCCGCCGGGAGCTTTCTCGCCGTTCTCGGGACGGTCATGTCCGGCAAGGTTCCGGTCATGATCAACTATTCGACCGGAGCGGCCAACAACTGCGAATACGCGCAGAACAAAATCGGTTTCAAGACAATCCTGACTTCCCGGGCTTTATGCGAGAAAATCGGCTGCCGCCTCGTTCCGGGCATGGTTTTTCTCGAGGATATCATGGAGCGCGTCACGGGGGGGAACAAGATCGCGGCTGCGGCGAAGGCCGCATTGCCTGCCAAGGTCATCATCAATTCGCTCCCCAGGGCGGATATCGACGATACCATCGTCATCCTCTTCACCAGCGGAAGCGAAAAGGACCCCAAGGCCGTGCAATTGACCCATCGGAACATCGGATCCAATGTGGAGGATGTCGTCAAGGTGCTTTCGCTGGAGCATAAGGATGTGATGATGTCCATCCTGCCATTGTTCCATGTATTCGGCCAGATGGCGAATTTCTGGCTGCCCATGTCCACCGGCATGACGGCGATCACCTATGCCAATCCGCTGGATTACAAGAAAATTCCGGAACTGATCCGTACGGAGAAAGTGACCATGATCGCGGCTACGCCTATTTTCTTCGCCGGATATCTGCGGGAATCCAAATCCGGGGATTTCGCCACGCTCCGGCTCGCCATTGCGGGCGCGGACAAGGTTCCGGATTCGCTGCGCGAAGGATTTCAAAAGAAGCAGAATCTTGTTCTGCTGGAAGGATACGGGGCCACGGAAACCAGCCCGGTCGTGTCGGTGAACACGCCCAAGGACAACAAACCCGGCAGCATCGGCAAGATCCTGCCGAGCTGCCAGGTCAAGATCACGGACATCCAGTCCGGGAAGGCGTTGCCTGCGGGGAAGGAAGGGAAGATCCTGGTCAAGGGCGAAAACATCATGAAGGGCTATTTCGACGACATCGAGGAGACCTCCCTGCGCATCGTGGACGGCTGGTACGACACGGGCGACATGGGCATGATGGACACGGACGGATTTCTCTGGCATCGCGGCAGGCTGAAACGGTTTGTCAAGATCGGCGGAGAGATGGTCTCGCTCGTCCGGTCCGAGACGGTTCTCGAGGAAATGCTGCCCAATGGAGTCGGCTGCTGTGTGGTGGAAGTGCCGGATTCGGTCAAAGGTGCGCGACTGGTTGCTGCGGTCACGGAAAAGGTAAATGAAAAGGAAATGATCAGGAAGATGGGGCAGAAGCTATCGCCCATCGGCATACCCAAGACATTCGTCGTCATCCCGGAAATGCCCAAGATGGGGAGCGGGAAAATCGATTTCAGGACCATCACGGACATGGTCCGGGACATGCTCAAGGACAGGAACGGGAATTACCTGTCGAACATCGAGTAGGAACGAAAAAAACTGCCACGCACTTTTTAAATAATGCGTGGCAGTTTTTTTTATCGCCGCGCTTTCCGAGCGTACGCGGAAAGCTCCGCCCGGCGGGCCATGTCTATGCCCTCTGCCAGCACACGCGCAGCCTCCTGGGGGCTCTGAAAGCCGGTGCTGTTCTCGGATGAAATGAAGTCCCACCTGAGCTGGGCGGAGCGGTGCAGGTTCATGGCCTCCCCGAGGGATTTTTCCTCCGTTCCGCCCTGTTTCGCCTCCGCGATGGCATCCATTGCGGAGAGGATGGCCTCCTCGGTTCTCCGGAGCAGGCCTGCAGTCTTGTCCTGG
>JAFGEX010000396.1 GCA_016931355.1 bacterium | reverse complement strand
TGTGGATGATCCGTTGACCCGGCGCGTGCTCCGGAACGCAGGTTCCATACCGGTTGAGATACTTGCATCCGGAGCAGCGCAGGCCCGCATGGCCGGTCTTTCCCCTCAGGAAGGAAAGAGAACCCTGTTTCTGACCCGCCATGCAGGATCCGCGGTAAAAAGCTGTCCCGGGACATCCGCTCCGTACCTCTGCTGCGGCTACCGCGTCATCAACCAGATGAGCCAATGCCCCATGGATTGCACCTATTGCATCATGCAGGGATATCTGGATTCCCCCTGCATCGTGTTGTCTGTCAATCTGGAGGATATGTTTGATGATATACGGAGACAGGTTGCGGGAAGCACGGACAGAATCCTGAGGTTCGGAACAGGGGAGACCGGGGACAGCCTGGCTCTGGACTCACTCACCGGAGCATCAACGGACTGGATTGCATTTTTTTCGGAAATTCCAAATACGATCATCGAACTGAAAACCAAGTCAGTCAGCATCGATAACCTGCCGGCGCTGAAATCCAAAAACGCGGTTCTGGCCTGGTCCCTGAATCCGGATCCGATCGCATCCACGGAGGAAATCCATGCGCCGGACGTGGACAGGCGCATCGATGCAGCCGTGCGCTGCATGGATGCGGGATACAAACTGGCCTTTCATTTTGATCCCATCCTTTCATTTCCCGGATGGGAAGACCGGTATCTGGACCTGGTGGACGGACTGTTCCGGAAAATCGATGCAGGGCGCGTCGTCTGGATCAGCCTGGGGACGCTGCGCTTCCCTCCTCATCTGCAGGGCGTCATCCGGCGCCGTTTTCCGAAATCCCGGATTCTGGACGAGGAGATGATACGCGGCCTGGACGGCAAGATGCGATATCCCAGACCCATCCGGACCGCCATGTACCGTCTCATCGCGGACCGCATCCGGTTTCATTCCGCGGATGTGTTCCTGTATTTCTGCATGGAGCACCCGGCTGTGTGGGAATCCGTGCTCGGCGCTGCTCCGGCATCCAACGATGAACTGGATTCCTGGTTCACGGCCAGTCTGTCCGAACGATTCGGCTCATTTGACGCCTGGAGGCGCCCGTGAACGCCCTGGGGCCCTATTTCATCCGTTTTGGAAAGGAGATCCGGGAGGATTTCTCGGAGTACCTCCGGGACGCATCCGGGCTTCCGTTCTCCGCGGGCAGGGACGGCCGGCCGGTGTACAACCCCGTGACGATCAGCCAGTACGGCCTGCACCGTTACAATCAATGGTTCATGGATTCCGGGGATGCGGATGAAAAGGCTTTTCTAAAGGCCGCATCCTGGCTGTGCCGTTCCGCTGAAAAGGGACCGGCCGATTCTGCGGTCTGGCCGTACCTTTTCGATATCCCCTTTTACGGGATCAGGCATCCGTGGGTATCCGGCATGGCCCAGGCCGAAGCTGTGTCCCTGCTGCTCAGGGCGCATCAGCATACCGGTGAGGCCGCTTACCTGAAGACGGCGAGGCGCGCGTATTCGCTTCTGCCTGTTCCGGTGCAGGAGGGGGGCGTGCTCTCAGCATTCCCGGACGGTGGAATTTTCATCGAAGAGTACCCTTCTCCGGCAGGCATCACGGCAGTGCTGAACGGGGCTCTTTTCGGCATTTTGGGTGTGATTGATTTTTCGGCCTGCACGGAAGATGCCGGTACGGCGGCATTCCTGCGGAGATTGCTGGACAGCCTGCGGGCCAACATCGGAAGATACGATTGCGGATACTGGTCCAGGTACGATCTTCATCAAACAGGCAGGCTTTCGTCCAGGATCTATCACAAGCTGCACATCCTTCAATTGACCGCTCTGGCGGAGCGTCTTCAGGAACCCTGGATCCGTGCGGTCCTGGACCGCTGGGAAGGGTACGCGCATTCGCCTGGATGCAGGCTGAGATGGGCGGGGCGTAAAATCCTCGAGAAGATTTCCCTCAGCGGCCGGGGCCTGCCGGGCGGTGAAACCGGGGGGCCTGTAGCATGATGCGCGCCTTTCAGAGGCTTTTCAAGCATACGGTCGTGTACGGCGCAGGATACGTGCTCAGCCGTTCCATCAGCCTGCTCCTGCTGCCGGTGCACACGAATTGCCTGACCCGCGCGGAACTCGGTGTATCCACGCAGCTCTATGCATTCATCCTCGTCCTGTCCATCGTCTATTCATTCGGCCTCAACACCGCCTTCCTCCAATTCTTCATGACCGAGAAATCGGAACAGGAGCGGAAGCTCTGTTTCTCCACCGCGTTCGTGTTCACCGCATTCACAGCCCTGGTTTTTTCGGTTCCTGCTGTTGCAGCCAGGACACCCCTTTCCGGCATTCTCTTCGGATCCGCGGCATACGGAAGCCTGATCGTCCTTGCGGCAGGCATCCTGTCACTGGACGCTCTGAACCTGCTGACGCTGAACATCTTCAGGGCCCAGGAGAAGCCCCAGGCTTTTGTCCTGTTCCAGGTTCTCAACGTCGCCCTGAACCTGGCTTTGAACGTTCTTCTGCTTGTCCGGCAGGGCGGCGGTGTGAAGGCTGTTTTCATCGCAAACCTGGCCGCATCCGGCCTGATGTTTCTGGCTTTGCTGCCTGTTTCGCTGCGCCACAGCGTGCCTGCCTTTTCCGGAGCTTTCCTGAAACGCATGCTGCGTTTCGGATTGCCGATGATTCCGTACCTGTCCGCCCTGTCTCTGCTGGGCGTCATGGACCGATTCTTCATCACCCGGTATCTGGGCCTTGAATCAACGGGCCTGTACGGTGCAGCCTACAGGCTGGCCATGATCATTCAGCTGATCGTCACCGCGTTCCGTTTCGCCTGGCATCCTTTTTTCGTGTCCGAAGCGGGAAAGGGGGATGCGGTTCCGCTTTTCGCGCGCACATTCACCTATTTTACGCTTGCGTCGAGTTTTCTTTTTCTCGGCGTATCGTTCTTCGTCAGGGAGATTGCGGCTTTCCGGATTTTCGGATTCACCTTCATGCATGAATCCTATTCTGCCGGTCTGTCTTTCGTGCCGGTCATTATGCTGGGCTATATCGCATTCGGATTCCACCTGGTGTTCACGACCGGCATCTATCTGAAAGAGAAAACAGGGGATCTCATCTGGATTTCCGCGGCTGCGGCCGCTTTCAATTTAACCGCCAATATCCTGGCCATACCCAGGCTGGGCCTCATGGGCGCAGCCCTTTCCTGCGCGCTTTCCTACGGACTTCTGGCTTTCCTGACTGCCCTGGCTTCAGGGAGAAGGGTGCCGGTACGCTACGAATGGGGCAGGTTTTTGCGTATCGTCATCCTTTCCTGTGCAATGGCCCTGGCCTTTTATCTGTTCAGAAAACAATGGAAGGGCATTTATTCGGCAGCCCTGCTGCTGTCATTACCCGTTTGGCTCCGGATCACCGGTTTTTTCGAACAGCGCGAGATTGAGCGCCTCGCATTCTGGCGGAAGTGGAAGCGCACCGGAATACGCTGAATCAGGGCGGAGCCACTCCGAGGTTCGCATGATCTGACGGTTGCTTCAACGGTTTCATTTCAAAGGAGGCGAGAATCATGTACCGGAACATGCTTTGTATCCTCACCGGTCTGTTTGCCGGCGTGATGATGTGCGGACCTGCCGCAGCCCAGGCGGCGGAAGCGGCCAAACCCGATTGCCCGGAATGGGCGCATCATGCGGTGTTCTATCAGATCTATCCGCAGACCTTTTTGGACACGGACGGTGACGGCATCGGGGATTTAAACGGCATCATCCAAAAACTGGACTACGTCAAGAGCCTCGGCGCGGACGCAATCTGGCTGAATCCGTTCTTCGATTCGCCGTTCAACGACGCGGGATACGACGTGCGCGACTATTACAATGTGGCGCCCCGTTACGGGACCAATACGGACGCAAGACGGCTTTTCGAAGAGGCCCATCGCCGCGGCCTCAAGGTCATTTTCGATTACGTGATCAGCTACACGGCCATCGATCATCCCTGGTTCGTCGAATCCTGCAAACAGGATCCGAATCCGTATTCCAACTGGTACATCTGGAACGACAACACCTGGGTGATGGAGGAGGGCGAGTTCGCCAACCGTTTCATCCAGGGATATGCCCGCAGGAACGGGAATTTCATGCGGAATTTTTACTGGTGCCAGCCTGCCCTGAATTTCGGATTCGCGAACCCGGATCCGGAAAAGAAATGGCAGCTGCCCGTGGATCATCCGGATGTCCTGGCCCTGCGGGAGGAGCTGAAAAGAATGCTGCGCTTCTGGATGGACATGGGGGCGGACGGATTCCGCGCGGACATGGCGGGCGCGCTGGTGAAGGGGAGAGGGTCTGATCCGTACTCTAAAAAGTTCTGGCAGGAAATCAGGGATATTCTCCGCAGCGAGTACCCGCAAGCCTTCATGGTTGCGGAATGGTCCTATCCCAAGGACGCGCTGGACAAGGCCTTCCACGCGGATTTCTTTCACTGGTTCGACGGGTACAACGACCTGACCCAGAAGGAAAGCTGGCGCATCCTGAACGGTTATTCGGAAGGGCACAGCTGGTTCGACAGCAAAGGAAAGGGCAATATCGCCAATTTCCTGCAGAAGTACATGGACCAATACCTTGCCACGAAAGGCAAGGGATACATCGTCCTGCCGCTCGGTAACCATGACAACGCCAGGTTGAACGTCGAGCGCAGCCCTGAGGACCTTGAAATCATCATGGCGTTCGGCATCACCATGCCGGGCGTGCCGTTCGTCTATTACGGCAACGAGATCGGCATGCGCCAGGTGCACGGGAATCCGCACGTGGAAGGGGCGTACAAGCCCAGGGCCGGAGCGCGCACGCCCATGCAATGGGCGCCGGGAAAGAACCTGGGATTCTCTTCCGCGGCTCCGGAGAAGCTCTATCTGCCGGTGGATCCGGCTGCGGATGCCCCGAACGTTGCGGACCAGGAAAAAAAGAAGGGATCCCTGCTCAATCGGGTCAGGGGACTGATACGGCTGAAGCATGAAGAGCCCGCCCTGGCTGCGTATGCGGATTTCGTCCCCCTGTACGCGAGGGAGAACACCTATCCCTTCGTGTATAAAAGAGTGAACGGGAAGGAGACGATTCTGGTCGTTCTGAATCCCTCTGCTGCGGTTCAGAAAGCTGATTTTGAAATGGGCGCTCCCTTTTCGAAATGGACGCTGCTGGCAGGGGAAAAGCTCAAAATGTCCCGAAACGGGATGTCGCTGTCCCTGTCTGTACCCGGGCAGTCCTACGCTGTCTACAAAATGCGCTGATTTTAACGGTATGCGAGGAGGATTCCATGAGATCGATTCATAAGCGTTGTTTAACGGCTGCCCTGCTGTTTGTCTTTCTGCTCACAGGCCTGGTCCGGGCCGGAGCCTACAAGAACTTCAAGGTGGCGATTTATACGCGGGCTATGGAAGTGCAGAAGATGAAGGATCCCGAATGGCTCGAATCCAACTGGGCTGTGATCGGGAATCAGCTCGCTGTGGACAAAATCTATCTGGAAACGCATCGCGACGGCGTCATGCCGGATGATGAGACGCTGGCCAGGGCGAAGAAATTCTTTCAGGACAGAGGCATATGCGTTGCCGGAGGCATCACCTACACGATCAATGAAGGCAACCGCTTCCAGACTTTCTGCTATTCCCGGCCGGATCACCGGAAAAAGGTTCAAGAAATCGCGGAGAGGACCGCCAGGCATTTCGATGAATTCATCCTGGACGATTTCTATTTCACCAACTGCAAATGCGAATCCTGCATCCGGGCAAAAGGCGGGAAATCCTGGACGCAGTACAGGCTGGATCTGCTGACCGAGGCCGCTCAAAGCCTGATCATCGGCCCGGCCAGGGCGGTGAACCCGAGGGTCTCCGTGATCATCAAATACCCGAACTGGTACGAACATTTCCAGGGCCTTGGATTCAACCTCGAGACAGAGCCCCGTCTGTTCGACAAGATCTACACGGGGAATGAGACGCGCGATCCGGACCGGAGCAATCAGCATCTGCAGCAGTATCAGGGATATGGAATATTCCGGTATTTCGAGAACATCAAGCCCGGCGGAAACGCAGGCGGCTGGGTGGATACATACGGCGCCTCATACCTGGACCGGTATGCAGAACAGCTCTGGCTGACCCTGTTCGCCAAGTCTCCGGAGATCATGCTGTTCGATTTCCGCGGCATGCTGGCGCCCTTCCGGAAGGAAATGCGTGCCGAGTGGCAGGGACAGGGCACGAGCTTCGATTTCGACGCCATGATCGCGCCTGCCCTGAAGCCGGACGGAGCCTGGAAAGAGGGGACCACGTACGCCCTTCCCGCTGCGTACGCATTCAGTCTGGTCGATCCGGTCATCGGTATGCTGGGCAATCCGGTAGGTGTCAAGAGCTACAAGCCGTACCATTCGACCGGCGAGGATTTTCTGCACAATTATCTGGGCATGGCCGGCATCCCCATGGAAATCGTCCCTGAATTCCCGGCTGAGGCGAGCATGATCTTCCTCGCTGAGACAGCCAAGGCGGATCCGGATATTGTGGAAAAAATCAAGAAGCAGCTCCTGGATGGGAAAAACGTCATGATCACCTCGGGGCTTCTGCGGGCCTTGCAGGGAAAGGGCATTGAGGACATCGTGGAACTGCAGGTCACGGAGCGGAAGGCCCTGGTCAGGGATTTTGCCGCTGGATTCGGACCTCCGGTGAAGTCCGTAAAAGATATCCTGATTCAGCAGATTCAATACCTGACGAACGACTCCTGGGAGGAAGTCTCGGCCCTGAGCGACGGCATCGGATGGCCCATCGTGCACTCGGCGGATTATGCGAAGGCCAAGTTGTATGTGTTGACGATCCCCGATAATTTCGGGGATATCTACAGCCTCCCCCCGGAAGTCCTATCCCGCATCCGAGAAACTCTGATGAGGGATCTGTATGTGCGAGTGGACGCTCCGGCCAAGGTTTCGCTTTTTGCATACGACAACCATGTCTTCATCGCCGAGTCCTTCCTGCCCGGGGAGACGTCCATCCGCATCGTCCTGGATGACAAATACAAGAAGGTCCGGGATGCCCTGTCCGGGGAGGAGTTGACCGGAAAAGAGATTCCAGGATTCTGGGGCAGGAGAAGCGGGAAGGTCAGTTACGAGGCGACGCTGAAGCCGCATTCGTTCAGGGTGTTCCGCTGCGAATAGCCTGTGAAACTGCCATGCATTTTTTAAAGTGCGTGCCCGTTTTCATTCCACCGGGAATTTCGTACGGTGCAAAACATTAGCGGGATGCGAATTCGATTGAAGCTCCCCGGCGGCGAGCTGCCGGGGTAAGCGCTTGCTGTCAGATTCAAACCAAACAAATCGAAGATTCCACGGCAGATTGCTGCCGGAGCACCTCAATCGGGATGATCATCAAAAATAGTTTTAAAAATCCCCATTTCCCAGGACGAATAGTTGGTGAGGAGGCAGATGAAAGACCGAATATATCTTTTACCGCTTGAAGCGATTCAATTTTTTACGATCCTGCTTTTATTTTCTGTTTTTTGTCATTCCCCTGAAAAGGAGGGCCTTGCTTTGAAAAAGGACAGCGAAAAAAAACCGGCAAAAGAAGTCCTGAAGCGGGATGGT
>JAFGEX010000395.1 GCA_016931355.1 bacterium | reverse complement strand
TGGGGCTGGTGGGCATGCTGGATCCGCCGCGGGATGAGGCCCGTCTGGCCATCCAGGCCTGCAGGCGGGCCGGGATACGGGTGGTCATGATCACGGGGGACAACCCGGGCACTGCTGCGGCGATCGCCGCGGAACTCGGCATCTGCAAAACGAAAGAGAAGGCCGCAGTCGGCAGGGAAATCGAGACGATGGATGACGAACAGCTTCTCGCCGCCTGCCGCACGCATAACGTTTTTGCCCGAATCGAACCCCTTCACAAGCTGCGGATCGTCCAGGCATTCAAACGGGACGGTCACATCGCGGCGATGACGGGCGACGGAGTGAATGACGCGCCGGCGCTGGAAGCAGCCGGGATCGGCATTGCGATGGGGATTACAGGCACCGATGTCGCAAAGGAAGCCGCGGATATGGTTTTGGCGGATGATAACTTTGCCTCGATCGTGGCTGCAGTCGAGGAGGGCCGTATTGTCTTCAACCGCCTCAGGAACGTGACCTTTTTCCTGCTGATGACGTGCATAGGAGAACTTTTGACCCTTTTTCTGAGTGTCGCGCTTTACGGGGAGTCTCCGCTCGAACCGATCCAGATCCTGTGGATCAATCTGGTGACCGGCGCACTGGTGGCCATTCCACTGGGGCTGGAGCCCGGCATCGGCGACGAATTAAGCCAGCCTCCGCGCGATCCCCGTGTCGGTCTGCTCTATCCCGGCATGCTCATCCGCATCGCACTGGCCGGGCTCTTCATGGCTTTGCCGGTGACCTGGATATTCCACCACGCACCCCTGCCCGGCGCAGCAGGTGATGCTTCCGCGCATGCGTTGCGCCAGACCATCGCGTTCACCGGAATCGTGGTCTTCGAGTGGCTCTTTGCCTTCCAGGTCCGTTCCGCAGAGAAAGGGGTGCTCCGGCTGGGTCTTTTCCGCAACCGTTTACTGTTCCTTTTCATGATCCTGGGGCTTGGGCTGCAGATGATGGTCGTATACCTGCCTGCAGCCAACCGCATTTTCCATACTTCTCCCATGACATTCGTGGAATGGGGCTGGGTCATGCTTCCCGCACTCGTGGTTGTCACGCTCGAAGCGATCCGAAAGCGTGTGGCCCCGCAATTGTTCAGTGCAGGCCAATGGACCCCTTTTCGCATGCATGGAGACGGCGGGAAGCCGGACCGCCGGGGTGTCTGATCTGGCGACGATGAGGGGTACATCTGAAAAGGCGCGTATGCAGTGAAGATTCCGCGCCTGTTGCGCAGGGTGTTCGGAAGGATGAGCAGGTTTTAATAGACCCAGAATCCAGGTACCGGGACATCATCCCGGGGCGATCGGGGAAAAAAACGACAAATGAATGTAAAAATGAAATACCCGGCCTTCACGGCGATCGTATTGTTGCTTGCCCTGTGGTTGTGGAAAATCAGCACCTCCAGAAGTTTTCAATTTGCCGGCGAGCTGATTGCCGACGTTCCTTTGTCGGATTCTCTCATTGCTTTGACTTTTGACGACGGGCCTTCGCCGAACCACACGGATGAAGTGCTTGCAATCCTTCATCGTTACAATGTCCAGGCGACCTTTTTTGTGACCGGCAGGGAAGTTGAAGCATATCCGGAGGAATCCCGGCGGATTGTCGCGGCAGGCCATCAATTGGGCAATCATTCCTATTCACATCAGCGAATGGTCCTGAAAAGGTCAAGTTTCATTGTGAATGAACTCGATCGCACGGATCATGCGATCAGAAATGCGGGATATCAGGGAGAGATCTATTTCAGGCCTCCCTATTGCAAGAAACTCTTTCTCCTGCCCTGGATTCTGAAACAAAGAAATCAGGTGAGTATCACATGGGATATTGAACCGGAGTCATTTGCGGATGTCCGGGGCAGCGCCCTGAAGATAGTGGATCATATCAAAAAGAAAGTGCATCCGGGATCCATTATTTTGCTGCATGTGATGTACGACAGCAATGCGGAAAGCAGGAGATCTCTTCCTGTTGTCATCGAGAATCTTCAAAAGAAAGGCTATCAATTCGTTACAGTGAATCAATTGATAAAAAGCAGTCAAGAAAACGGCGTATGACACACATCCGGGTTCCGCCTTCATCCTCTTGCTCTGCTTTTTGGGATCCCGGCAGGGTAACCCGTCTGCGAAAGCGGAGCTGCACGCAGCAAACCGGCGGGGAGCTTCAATCATTTCACAAAAAAATCCGTGTTCAGGGTCTGTCGGAAAAAATGAAATCCATGAGATCATTCAAGTGGCTCCTTCTTTTTGTCGCTTTTTCTGGTTTGCATCTGAACGCCCGGGGAACAGGAGAAACCGTTATTCAAAATGATTTCCTGAGGGTTGTTTATGATTCCGCAACCGGAGGGATCGATGTCTACAGGCGGGACGGATCGCTTTTGATCCACGACGCCGGAACCTCCTGGAATACAAATCTTGGCAAGGCTTTTTGTGCAGGTCTCGAGACGTTCAGGGGAAAATCGGTTTCTGTTTTCGAGGATGAGATTGGAAAAGGACAGATGCTCCGGTTGTCTTATGAAGACGAACGATCATTGGTCAGGACGGAATGGTTGATCTCCTTGTACAACAACGTGCCCGGTATTGTGTTTGAAACTGTGCTGACCCATCACGGACGGGGAGAAATCAACCTGAAAAGTATCGTTCCTTTAGAGCTCACAGGTAAGGCTTCAGGTTATTTCAGATGGCCGGGAGCTGAAAAATGCATCACAAACGGGCCCATGTACTATGATCCCGGAATGCTGCAACACCTTGATTCAACTTTTACAAGACGGAATTTTTATGGGGAGACCAAGGGCGGCGTGCCGGTGAATCAGGACCTGTCCGGGAATCCGCGCACCGTTCAGAGCTGGTGGAATGCCGGCATTTTCAGCGGATATGATCAGGACGGCCTTTCTCTCGGATATATTGAAAACAAAACAGGCATGGGACGCATACAACTGCTGAAACAAACTCCGGAAAAATTACTCGTTGTTGCTGAATCCGTTCTGAATCCCGGATTTCTGTTGAAAAGCGGCCGGAAGATCCGTTCGGACCGCTTGCTGATTAATTTCGCCGGGAGTCCCTATCAGTGCCTCGAAGAATACGCAGACATCATGGGCAGGGCAGGACATGCCAGGCCCGGTTCAATCGTCAATGGATGGTGCAACTGGTTTTATACGCATGACGTTTATTCGGAAGAGGAGATTCTGGAAAACACCCGGTTTATCGCAGAACATTTACGGGGATATGGATTGCAGTACATACAGATTGATGAGGGATTCCAGATCTGGCACGGCGATTGGAGAGGCAATTCCAGATTCCCCCGAGGCTTGAAAGGATTGAATGCGGAGATCAAAAAACTCGGTTTGAAACCCGGAGTCTGGATTTCTCCCTTCGTGGTGTCGGATACTACTGCGCTGTTCAAACAGCATCCGGACTGGTTTCTGAAGAATGCGGACGGCTCCCTGAAAAGGATCGGCCCCTGGCCCGGCGTAGATACCGATTGGTACAGGAACGAAAAACCCAGGAGATACGGGCTCGACATCACCCATCCGCAGGCGGAAAAATGGTTCAAAGACCTCATCGACACCCTGGCGAACCGGTGGGGATTCGAAATGATCAAGGTGGATTTCGTGGCCTGGACCGTTTTTTCGGCCGATCATTTTTGGGATGCCTCAGCAACTCCGGCACAGGTCTATTCCAGGGCCATGGATATCATGAGGAAAACCGCGGGCGAAGATTGTCACATCCTGGACTGCGGGCCTGGGAATGTCTCCATCGGTTCCATCAACAGCATGCGCATTGAATATGATCAGAATTACGGATACCGGAAGGATGTCTGGACCCAGTACTTCAGGGGACCCGCCTGCAGCGCAGGCGCGATGGGGAAGCGCTATTTTTTTAACAACCGGACCTGGACGAATGACGCGGACCATGTCTGCCTGGATCTGTTGTCCGATCAGCAGGCCCGGGCCGCCGCCTCCCTGATTTCCTTAAGCGGCGGTAATCTGATGTCCGGCGACAGGCTGACATGGCTTGATCCCGGTAAAATCGAAATCCTGAAGAAGATTTTTCCGGCTGCCCATGTCAACAGCATGCCCGTCGATTTGTTTGACAACGATCCGCAGACGTCTTTCATCGTCCCGGTCTCGAAAACTTTCGACGAGTGGATCGTCGCAGGGTTCTTTAATCCGGATCTTGAACGCCCGGTTGAAAAACGATTTTCATGTGATCGGATGCGGCTTGATCCAAACAAGACCTATTTGGTCTATGATTTTTGGAACGAAGCGTTTCTCGGCGAAATCAGGGGAGAAATCGGGCTTTCGGTCGATCCGGGCGGTGTGCGATTGGTCAGTATTCATGAAAAGAAAACGTTCCCGCAGTTCATTTCCACGACCCGTCATTCCCTGCAGGGTCTCGTTGAAATCGAAGACGTCTTTTTCGAAGATTCTTTGAATGTCTTGAAAGGCATTTCTCTGGCGCCTGCAGGAAGCAGGCATGATGTGATCATCTATATGCCGGATGGATATTCATGGTCTCCGGTTGAAAATAAATTATTTCAAGATTTCGGGAATTTTACGATCAAAATGGTTGACAGTAAATTTTTGAGGATCCGGCTCGATTTCTCCGGCGTCGAGAGGATTGAATGGGAAGTCCGGTTCCGCAAGCGGACAAAAGATGACGGTTGATGAATATCAATCGGATAGGATCAATCGTCCCCTGCGGTTCGGGTAAAAAGTCCAATATTCCGCATGCAGTATCATTTGCGATAAAAGAAGGCACATTGAAGCTCCCCGGCAGCTTGCGGCGGGGAGCTTCAATCCATTTTAACAAAAAATAGTCTCATTTTGTTCAAAGAAAATTTCCAAGAAAATCGTTTTACCGGAATTCGCATCCCTGCGGGGACGGCGTGTCTATCCGGGTAAAGGATGATACGTGGAGAGTCTTATATGTCTTCAGATTAATTCGGACAATGGATGAAATTTGTATTTTCCGAAACATAGGCGGTGATCCTTTGTCTGCCGTCGATCAGGCGTAAAGTTCAAACTGTTTCCTGAGCATTTTCACGTTCCGGTCGACCTGCATGCCGTTCCTGCAATCAACCCGGCATTCCGAGCAACCGCGGCATGCGGCCAGACCGCGAGCTCCGGGCAGTATACCGAGCGTAAATTCCGCCTGACTGATGTTGCCGTATCCTTCGGCATACATGGCGGCGCGCATCAGGGAGGGAACTTCCACGCTGTGCGGACACTGCGGCACGCAGGCGCGGCAATTCTGGCAGTAACCCCCGCCGTTGAGGCTGCTCAATTTCAAAT
>JAFGEX010000394.1 GCA_016931355.1 bacterium | reverse complement strand
GGACGATGCCTGGCCGTTCATCCCTTATCCTTACAACAACAAAATTCATTCCGGCCGATACACGGGCGACATGGTCATCGGCGAGGGATTCACCCAGCCGGACAAAGCCGGATCCTTCGGATCCGAACTGGTGAACCTGTATAAGATGACCGGGGAACAGAAGTATCTGGATGCGGCAGTCCGGATCGCCAATACCCTGGCTGCTCACACGAAGCCGGGCGACAAGGAGCGGTCCCCGTTTCCCTTTAAGGTGAATGCAAAGACGGGCGAAACGGGCCATCTCAAGAACTGGAAGGACGGGACCATCCAGGCATCCGCGTACACATCCAACTGGACGGGCGTTCTGGATCTTTTCGAAAGCCTTTCGGCGCTCGGGGAGGGGGATACCCAGGCCTATATCGGGGCCTACAACCTCATCCTGGACTGGATGATTGCCGTCCCGCTGGCTGAGAACAAATGGGGGCCTTTCTTCGAGGATATCCCGGGCTGGTCGGACACGCAGACGAACGCGGTCACGTTTGCAGCGTACATCCTGGAACATCCGGAGCGTTTCCGGGATTACCGCTCTGCTGCGCGCAGCGCCCTGGACTGGGCGTGGAAGGAACTTGGCAATCATGATTACGAGAAATACGGCGTTGTGGTCATGAACGAGCAGACGGAGTACCGGGTGCCGGGCAACAGCCATACCTCGCGGCAGGCAGCGGTCGAGCTGCTCTACTGCGAGAAGACCGGCGACACCTCCACGCGGGAGAATGCGGTGCGTTGCCTGAACTGGGCCACGTATATGGTGGATACGGACGGCAAGAACCGTTACATGCGCGACGACATCTGGCTCACGGACGGATACGGGGATTATGTCCGCCATTACATCCGGGCCATGGCCGCAGCGCCCGAACTGGCACCGGCAGGTGCGGACCGCCTCCTGCGGACCTCGTCTGTGGTCACGAACATCGAATACGGCGCTTCTTCCGTAAGCTATACCGTCTTCGATGCAGGATCCCTGGATGTTTTACGGATGACCGAGAAGCCGAAGCGTTTACTGGCCGAGGATCAGTTGCTGAAGGAGCTGCATGCGCTGGACAGGGAAGGGTGGACCTGGCAAAATCTCGATACAGGCGGCGTTCTCCGGATCCGTCAGGAACAGGGCCGGAAGGTTGTGATCGAAAAATAACAGGACTTATCCGCCTGCGGTCAAGCATCGGGCCGCCGCAGCGCCCGGATTTTCCGGATGCTG
This sequence comes from bacterium, assembly GCA_016931355.1. Classification (GTDB taxonomy): domain Bacteria; phylum Zhuqueibacterota; class QNDG01; order QNDG01; family JABMRT01; genus JAFGEX01. The sequence goes on along the minus strand of JAFGEX010000394.1, from coordinate 2,285 downwards.
CGGCGGGCCGCATCATAAAAAATTCCCGGATTACTCCAGGATTTTCAGTTTTTCACGCGCATTGTCGTTCTGAGGATTCAATTCCAGAGATTTCTTGTAGTGCTGGACTGCGAGTTCCTTGTTCCCCTGTGTCATGTACCCCTCGGCCAGGCTGTCATACGTGTTCCAGGCGCCCGGGAAAACCTCGACATTGAGTTCGAAGATGCGGACTGCATCCCCGGCACGGCCTTTCTGCAACAGCCAGTACCCGAGCACATTCAGCTGGGGCTCGCTGAAGTCGTATTCCTCCCCGCGGCCTTGCTTCAGTTTCCGGTAGAGCTGCACGGCCGCATCGGCGTCCTTGTCTTTCAGCACCTCGACAAGAGGATCGATGACGGGTGCACGGATCGCACCTGGCATGGCGGCCGAAAGATCGATCCAGAAATCGGATTGGACAAGCCCCCGGCCCCAGTTTTCCCAGTCCTTCAGTATTTTTCTCTGCTTGAGTTCCGCTGCGGTTGCGCCTTTGGCCGTTTCAGCACGAATCAGGGCGCACGTTTTTTCGATCATGTCGATATAGGTCCGGACGTCTTTCGCCGAATAGTCCCTGCCGTGCGAACTGAGATAGAGCACATCCTCCCCGAAAAGCCCGAGCGCCCGCTCGAGGTTTTTCACATACGTGTCCACGTCCCCGCCTCCGGCGAGATCCATGTACGGGAACATGTCCGGAAAAATCTGGTCCGCCATGAACACGATATTTGCGCCCGGGAAATGGACGATCAGGTCTCCGTCGGTATGCCCGCCGGTCATGGGGATCAGCCGGATTTCCTCGCCGTTGAACCGGATCGTGGTGTCCCGGGTCACGGACCGGACCGGCAGAGCGTGTTCCGGGTAGTTCTGCAGAATGGAATAACCCGACGTCATCCTTTTTTTCACGTTCGGATGAGCAAGGATCACTGCGGTGCGGCCGAACTCTGCGTTCCCTCCCGTATGATCCGGATGATAATGGGTGTTGATTAGAAGCTTGACTTCACCCCTGCCGAGAGAATCCAGTTTTTCGTGAAGTGCAGCGGAGGCATCGGCCGGGGCTGAGTCCACGAGCAGAATGCCGTCCACGCCGGCCGAAGCGATCACGGATGTGACGGGCGTTGATTTGCAGATGAGCTTGTACAATGTATGTCCCAGCGGCACGACTTCCACATCCGGTTTCCTTCCTCCGTCCTGCGCCTGAAGCATCCCGGCCAGGCAGGCGATCAGAAGCGCCGGCATCCGCTTGAAAAAATTTCCATTCAGCATGTTTGAGGTCCTCCATTTAAGTTTCGAAATAACAGAGAATTTCGTTTAAAGATTTCGGAGCGGATGATTGCTGTCTTTAAATATACTGCTTGAGGGATGGGATTGCAACCGTGAAACCGGTGAGCGGTCACAGATGGACACGAGCGCCTCAACTCGCCTGTTGGTCCGGAAGATGCTCCTGATGCGCTGCAGGAAATCGCATTGATTTCCTCGATTTATCTTGTTATTTTCAATCAACGATACGCGGAGCCATGGAGGATGACATGAAAAACAGCATGATATTCATCTTTGCGCTCGCAGGTATTTCCGGTCTGACCGGAAATTCCCTTCAAGCCCGGACGAACGGCGGCGATATCGTGCTGCTCGTCCGTGCGGACGACATCGGATCTTCGCATGCGGCGAACGTGGCCTGCATTGAATCCTTTCGCAAAGGCATCGCCCGGTCCGTGGAAATCATGGTGCCGTGCCCCTGGTTTCCGGAAGCGGCGCGCATGCTGGCTGAGAATCCGGGCCTGGACGTGGGCGTTCACCTGACCCTGACCAGCGAATGGGAGAACATGAAATGGGGGCCTTTGACCTGCGCCCCGAGCCTGGTGGATCCGGACGGTTACTTTTTCCCCATGGTCTGGGAAAACAAGGAATTCCCCCCGAAATCCTCGCTTAAGGAGGCTGCCTGGGACATCTCGGAGGTCGAGCGGGAACTCAGGGCGCAGATCGAGCTGGCTAAAAAGCATATCCCCTGGATCAGCCATGTATCCGGGCACATGGCTTTCGAGAGGATGCACCCTGCCCTGGATTCGGTTGTCCGAAAACTGGAAAAGGAATATGGTCTGGAAACCGCCTTTCCGGAGGGCATGAAGGGATTCCGGGATTTCGGAAAGGGCAGGACGGTCAAGGAAAAAATCCGCAATTTTGTGAACGCATTGGAAGCCCTGGGGCCCGGCATGTACATGCTCGTGGATCATCCCGGGGCGGACGGCCCGGAAATGCGGGCCATCGGACACAAGGGG
>JAFGEX010000039.1 GCA_016931355.1 bacterium | reverse complement strand
ATGACACCCGGTACCTGGATCTGTACACCATGACGGAATACTGCGGCAATTGCCACAATGAAAAGAATCCTTACGGGATATGGGTCAAGTCCACGCAGATCGAATGGAAAGAGGGCCCTTATTCCAGGGAGAGGGTGCCCTGCTTCAAATGCCACATGCCCAGGGCCTGGGGCAGAAGCGCGAAGATGGCCGGGGAGGACAGCGTGGCCCAGCATCTCTTCAACGGCGCGCATGATCCGGGCAAGGTGGGTGGGGCTGTGGAATTGCGCATGCACCCGGAGGAAAGGGAGGTCCTGTACGACGACGTAGTTGTGCTGAAAGTGCAGCTTTTCAATGCCAAGGCAGGTCACAAGATCCCCACCGGCTCAGTGGAAGACCGCATTGTCTGGCTGGATGTCACTGCGACGGATTCAAAGGGGAAAACCTATCACCTGCCGGTTGACAAGAAGGGATTCGAGGGAGAGGAATACACGATCGCAGCGGACACCCTGGCTTATCAGGACATGGGAATTCCGAAAGGCATTGACGGATTCCAGGGCGTTCAGCGCGACGGTGTGCCGACCGGGGACCGGATCTTTCGTATGCCGTATTTCGACCCTGAGGGGCGAATGACCATCATGCAGTGGAACACGAAATCACTTGGCACGGATTACCGGATAGGTCCGCGGGAGACCAAAATCGAGACCTTCACCTGGCAGCTTCCGGACGACATCGAGCCGGGCAGGGTGACGTTCCATGCGAAGCTGAATTATCAGAAGCTGGTCAAGCCTGTGGCGGATTTCCTGGGCGTGCCGCAGGATGAAAGCGAAATCGTTCCGGTTAATTCCGCCACAACGTGGATCGAAGTGGTGGAATAATTTTAAAGGAGGACCGAATCATGATTCGAGCGAATCGATTGGCGATGATCGTGTTTACGGCCCTGCTGCTGGCTCAGGGTGCGGATTTGAAAGCCATACCGGCATTCGCCAGACGTTACCGGATATCCTGCAGCACCTGCCATGCGCCTTTCCCGAAGCTCAAAGAGTACGGAGACGAATTCGCAGGCAACGGCATGATTCTGAAGGAAGAGGAGAAGGAAAGGGATTATGTCGTGGCAGGCGATGATCTGCTCTGGCTGAACCGGACATTCCAGATGGGCGTCCGTTTCGACGCATACGCCCTGGCTGATCCGGATGCGCCCGTGGACAAGGATCTCCAGATCCCCTGGGGGCTGAAGTTCCTGTCCGGCGGGACATTGTACAAGAACATCGGCTATTATTTCTATTTTTACATGTCCGAACGCGGCGAAGTGGCGGGCATCGAGGACGCTTATGTCCATTTCGACAATCTGTTCGGAACAGGACTGGACATCATGGCAGGACAGTTCCAGACCAGCGACCCCCTCATGAAGCGGGAGCTCAGGCTGACCTTTGAAGATTACATGATTTACAAGGCCAGGCCGGGGCTTTCAAAAACGAATCTGACCTATGACCGGGGGTTGATGTTCGTTTACGGCGTTGAAAAAACCGGCACAGACCTTGTGGCCATGGTGGTCAATGGAAACGGCAAGGGCATGGCGGACGAGGAGACGCAGAAATTCGACATGGATTCGGAGAAAAATTTCGGATTGAGGCTCAGCCAGTCCATAGCCAGTTTCGCGAGCGTGGGCGGATTCTACTACAAGGGCAGGGAAATCCTGACAGACGCGCAGGTGGAGAATTCCATACGATACTGGGGCCCTGATTTCAGTTTCCAGGCAGGCCCGCTTGAAGCCACGGTTCAGTACCTGGAACGGGAGGACGGCAATCCCTCCTTTGCCGCGGAACAGACCGTGCAGACCACCGGCATTGTGGCGGAGGTTATTTTTTCGCCTGCGCTGGACAGATCCAGGTGGTTCCTGACCGGGCTTTACAACCGGATTGAATCAGATCTCGAAGAATTGAATTACGAGACAGCCACGATAAACGGGACGTACCTGGTTGCCCGGAACCTGCGCCTGACCGCTGAATACACACGGGACCTGGAGAATGAGGCGAACCGGTTCGTGCTGGGCATGGTGACCGGATTCTGATTGAACCGGAGCCCGGGCTCCGCCCCGGCGTCCGACAGGCATAAATACAACACCGGGGTCTGTTCGCAGGGTGGACAAAAATGGCCAGACTGCTGAAAATTTTGAAAATCCCCTTTTCCATGCCTGCCATGGCTGTGATGATACTGGTCATGGCTGTTTCATTTGCTTCTGCAACATTCATCGAGAAGAGCCACGGAACGGAAACGGCCCGCGCCCTGGTTTACAACGCGGGCTGGATGACGGCGATATGGATTCTTCTGGCAGCCAACCTGTTCGTGAACATCTTCCGGTTCCGCCTCTGGCGCAGAGGAAAGCGCCTGGTGCTTCTTTTCCATTCAGCCTTTCTCGTCATCCTGACGGGCGCTGCGATCACGCGGTATTTTGGAGTCGAGGGGGATCTGCATTTCCGCGAAGGGGAAAGCGCCGGCAGCATCGTGTCTTACCGGTCTCATCTGAATATACGGATTTTAAAAGACGGACTTGAACAGGAGAAAAGCAAGGCGCTGTGGCTGTCGGATATCGGCTGGAACCGTTTTTCCACGACAGTCCGGACCGGCGACGCTGTCATCCGTCTGGTCATGAAGGATTATATCCCCCAGGCGCGGCCGGGATTGATAGAGGACAGTGAAGGATATCCGGTTTTGATTCTTTCCGTGTCCAATGACCGGCAGGGCCCGCCGTTGATGATCCCGGCCGGGGAGACGCGCAGATTTCATGGATGGCGTTTTTCCTTCGAATCTGACAGCGAGCGCATTCCCCTCAGCTTGCCGCTGGGCAAGCGATCGAATCCGAATGTCTTTTTACTGGCAGACCGGAGATACCCGGCCGCAAACAGCGGGGAGCTTCAATCCGCGGCCCCGGATTCCGGAAAAATCATCCGTTTTTATCTGATTGAAGGCGCGGTATTTTTTACATCTGTTTCCGATGTCCGGCGCATCTCCATGATGAGCCGCGAATCGGAATTGATCCGGGAAGGGACTGTGAATCCCCTGACCGCACGCACGCTATTTTCAGCGCCCGGCGTTCAATTCGCCCTGCGGGATTTCATGCCGGCAGCGCGCATTATTGTAGAGCGCATCGATCCCGGAGAAGCCGGGTACGGCGAGGCGCAGAGGGCCCTGCTGGTGCAGGCGGAATGCCTGGGGAGAAAGAAAGAAACAGCGCTGTTTTGGGGCGAAGGAGAAGAAAATCAGACACGAATCGTCCGGTTCGGCGATCTCGAGGCGCATCTGAGCTTCGGCCCGCGTACGATTGCGCTTCCGTTTTCCCTGACTCTCGAGGATTTCAGGGTCGAGCGTTATCCGGGCTCTCGCATGCCTTCCTCCTATGCCAGCGACGTGGTCCTGACCGATCCCTCGCGGAACCTGATCCGTCCCTATCCGATTTACATGAATCACATCCTCAAACACAGGGGCTACCGGTTCTTCCAGTCTTCGTATGACGAGGATGAAAAAGGCTCCATCCTGTCCGTTTCCCATGATCCCGGCACGCCCGTGGCCTATGCCGGTTACATCCTCGCAGGACTGGCCCTGATTCTCGGACTGTTCAGCAAAACCGGCCGGTTCCGGAATACCGGGCCCGTGATCCTGCTGATGTTGATGACCGGTCTCAGCGGCACGGTTTTCGGAGCGGGATCGCCGGATTCGGCAGTACGCCTGGACAGACGCCATATGGGAAAGCTGGACAGGATACTGGTGCAGGACAACAAAGGCCGCATGAAGCCTTTTCAGTCCATGGCAGAAGAAACAATGAGATTGCTGGGCAGGCCGGACAGGGCCTGGGGCATTGACGGGACCCGCATCCTCTACAGTCTGTTCCTGTTTCCGGATCCGGCCCGGGACTGGAAACTGATACGCGTAGAACCGGATATTGCCGGCATTCCGGGCCTGGCGGGCGGATTCGCGTCATTGTCCGATTTCTACGACAGAGGCGGGAATTACCGCCTTGCCTCTGCATTGCAGAATGCCCGTTCCGGATCCGGGGGCATCAGAAAGGCTCAGAGAGACGCGGTTCTAAAGACGGACGGCCGCGTGCGGGCATGCCTGTCTCTTCTGGAAGGCAGGGATTTCCTGATATTCCCCATACCCGGGGATTCCGCGCATGCCTGGACGAATCCCGCATCCGCCTTCAGGCTGTTACCCGCGCAGGAAGCCGCTTTTGCCGAAAACCTGATGAAAAACCTCAGGGATGGGGTTTCATCCGGCATCCGGTCCGGCGACTGGCAGGCTGCGGACAGGGCTCTGGCCGAATTGTCCGGTTTCCAGGAGGAGCAAGGCAAGGATGTCCTGCCCGGCCGGACGCGGATCCGCGCGGAGATCCTGTACAATGATCTGGACATTTTTGAATGGCTGTGGATTTTCAATCTTTTGCTCGGGGCGATGCTGCTGCTTCCGGCCCTTTTCGAATCGAAAATCCCCAGGTGGATTCCGAAGTATCTGAACCGCGGATTCTTCATTCTTTTCCTCGCATCATTCGGATTGCACACCCTGGGACTGGTCCTGAGATGGATCGCGTCAGGCCACGCGCCGTGGAGCAACAAGTACGAATCCCTCATCTACATCGCCTGGACCATGACTATGGCGGGGATACTGCTCCATCAAAGACAGAAACCGGTGCAGGCCGCATCCCTCTGTATGTCCGGCCTGGTCCTCTATGCGGCGCATCTGGACTGGGTGAATCCGGCGCTCACGCTTCTCCAGCCCGTTCTCAAATCCATTTGGCTGATCATACACGTTTCAGTCATAACGGCGAGCTACGGATTTTTCGGCCTGAGCGCAGCGCTGGGGCTGATTGTTTTGAGTTCATTTCTTTTCTGCAACAGGAAAAACACCGGGCGGCTTCGGGAATCCGCTGCGCTGTGGACGCGCATCAATGAGAAGTCCCTGCTCGCCGGTCTTGTCCTGGTGACGGTCGGAAATTTCTTCGGCGCGGTGTGGGCCAATGAAAGCTGGGGAAGGTACTGGGGCTGGGACCCGAAGGAAACCTGGACCCTGATCATCATCCTGTCCTACACCCTGGTCCTGCACCTGAGGCTCATCAGGGGGATGAACAGCCTTCTGGTCCTGAACGCCGGCTCCGTGCTTGCTTTCGGCACAGTGCTCATGACCTATCTCGGCGTGAACCTGTACCTGTCCGGTATGCATTCCTATGCAGGGGGAGAGGCTGCCGGCCTCCCGGCCCTCGTGCCGGTTCTGGCTGCAGGAGTGCTCGCCATGATCATATTAGGATGGATGAGGGGGAGGAAAGTTCTCAAAAAATCCGGCTGATACACCCCGGGATTGCCTCTCACCTGCGACGCACCAGGAAATTGCGTTGCAGGTGAACACACCTGTTTGCAAAGACCGCTTCGCCCGGGATCCCGGGTCAATGCTTGATTACTCAACTGCCACGCACTTTTAAAAGTGCGTGGCAGTTGCTTTTTATAATCCCAGTCCCGCGTCGATCTTCATCTTGGTCACGGACAGGATCTCCCCTGTTTCCACGCGCAGCAGCTTCAGGAACATTTCGAACGCATCCGGTTTGCGGAACAGAGTGCCCATGACGAGCAGTTCCGCTCCGGTGAGTTTTCCCGCTTCCACAGCCTTTTTCTCGTCCACGAGCGCGGACTGGCTGAGCTTCAACTCGTCGAGAATCTCCTGAAGGTTCTTCCGCTCCACCAGCTTGAAAACAGGATTGGCATTCAGGGCAAGCAGAAGCTGCTCGGACAAATACTCCGCATCTTTTTTGTCCGCTTCGTCCGCTGCAGGAACCGGTATCAGACAGGACGGGGTTTTTTCAGCCAGCCGTATCGTGGAATAATCCGCGAGCTGGGAAGCGGCCATGGAGAAAAGGCTTTTCAGGGTTTCCTCCCTGGATTCGTCGGGCAGCTTTTGGGCTGCGAAGTAATCCTCCCCTCTTTCAGGCGGCGTGTCCGTGAAAAATCCGATCTCCTCCTTGGCGATCTGGATGACAACGGCCTCCAGCTTGTCCGTCTGAAAATTGTCGCCTGTGTGATGGCTGACGCTGCCCGCCCTTCCGCCGTCGCTCTCGCCCCGCTCGCCGTAAGTGAGGAAGATGTACTTCGCCTGCGTGTACTGCGAGACCTGCCGCAGGACGTACTCGCCGGCGATATCCAATCCCCCGGT
>JAFGEX010000393.1 GCA_016931355.1 bacterium | reverse complement strand
GAGGTTCTCCGTCCTGCTCCGGTTCCGCAGGGATGATTCCATCAACAGGCAGATGGTACAGGAAGGATTGATCCGGAACAGCGGGGAACAGATGCTGCGCATCAAGAGCAATCCGGTGCGCCGTTGGGGAGTGCTGGCCGAGTACAGGCATCGGACGGACCGGAAGGATTATGAATCCAGGCCTCTGTCAAACCGGGACATCGTCAACGATCAATGGACAGGGGAGTTCTCCTTCAGGCCCAGGCAGAAAATTGAATTGGCCTTGAAGGCCAGGCTGATCCGGTCTTCGGACCGGGTCGGAGATCCAGAAACCAGGGCGTCCGGCGTCTTTCTGGCCCCGAGGATCACGCTTGCATTCCTCGGCAGGGGGCAGATGCGGTCCGAATGGGATTTCGGCAGGGTGAAATCGGAACCGGAAGGAATGAATCTGCCCTATGAAATGCTGGACGGCGAACAGACCGGGAACACATTCCGCTGGTCTCTGCTGGCCACATACCGGCTGTCCGGCCATATGCAGGCGACCCTTTCCTACCGAGCGAGGCGTGAACCCTGGAGGGATCGTATCCTCCAGGTCGGGCAGATCGAGGTCAGGGCCTTCTTCTAAATCTGACGGCGAGTGAATAAAAATGTCCATGTTGCTGCATATCGAGGATTCCCGGCTGTTCTCGGGTTGGGATGATGGAATCTCATGAGGGGATGTTGATATTGATTGATCGTCACCAACACATGCCGGGCATGGTGTGCATCGCAGTCGCAGCCTGCATGATCCTTCATGCTGCGCCTGCTGTATCCGGGGCCGCTTCTAAAGGGGAGCCCGTTCTGGAAAACGTCCGGTTCGAGGGGGTGAAAGCCTTAAGCCGGGGGCAGGCGGAAGAAATTCTGGATCTGGTTCCGGGCAAGCCCCTGCCCGAAGGATGGCCGGATGCATCCTTTTTCAGGCTTGGGCAGGCCTATGGCAGCGAGGGATTCTGGGAATTCCAGGTGGATTCGCTGATTGAGGCATGGTCGCCGGACTCGCAGCGGATTTCCATTGTGTTGCGCATACGCGAAGGGAGGCCTTTCCTGACCGGCCGTTTCAGCTGTTCCGGCATGGATTCCGCGCTTATGAGATCCGTTCCACGCAGGCTGCACAGCGGCCGGAGATTCCGCGCCCGAGACCTGGAATCGGATATCGGGGAAATGCTCTCCGTTCTGGAAGACTCTGGATTTCCGCTTTCAGAAATTAGGCTGGATTCGCTGACTGTCCGGGAAACGGACGTTTCGGTGTGGGTGGATGTGCGGCTCTCCGTCTCTCAGGGCGATTCGGTCCGTCTGACCCGCATCAGTGCAACAGGAAACACCCTGACCCGGAGCAGCGTCATCCTGCGGGAAACCCGGCTCAGGATGAAAGAGCTTTTCCGCATCAGCCGGATAGAGGAAGCCGTGGACAGGTTGAAACGAACCGGATTTTTTGCCGCTGTTCATGAGCCCGTCATCTCTTTTACCGGACAGGGGGCGGATGTCGTCTTTCCGATTCAGGAAGGGAATTCCAGTTCATTTGACGGCGTGCTCGGATACACGCCTCCGACCCGGAACATGCAACGCGGCTACTTCACGGGGAGGATTCAGTTTTCATTCAAAAACCTATTCGGGACAGGGCGTTTTTTGGATGCCTATTGGGAGAAAAAAGACAGGCTTTCTGAGGCCATGCGTTTTGGTTACGAGGAGCCGTGGATATTCAAAAAGCCCCTGCATCCCGGTGTCCGGTTCCAGCAGGAGATGCGTGATACGACCTACGTCGAGCGGGAGTGGCGGCTGACGGTCCGGTACAATCCGTGGAACGTCTTTTCATTGGGGCTTCATACAGGACAGAGAACCGTCCTGCCCGATTCCCTGGGCAGTATCCTTTACGGGCTGGAACAAACCCATACCCATTTCGTCTCTGTGTGGCTGGATTACAGCACTTTCAATGACCTGTGGAATCCCCGAAAGGGAGTTCGTTATTATACGGAAGTCCGTGCCGGAAGGAGGCGGGATCAAAATCCGGATTCGCTTCAAGTGGCCGGTGAAAGCGTGCCTGTTGACACACGGATGATTCAAATCGACGCAGAAATGGCCTGGAACCCGGCAGGCTGGCAGGTTTTATACCTGGGCCTGCATGGCCGCGAGGTGAAAACCGACGAACCTCTTGTGCCTGTCTCAGAGCAGATCCGTTTCGGCGGTTCGCGTACTGTTCGGGGCTACGAAGAGGATTTTTTCCGCGCCGATCTGGCTGCCTGGATCAACCTGGAATACCGGTATCTCATCGGGAAAAAATCCAGGGTCTTCCTGTTTCTGGACAGCGCCTTTTTTCAGAGGCGGCAGAAGGTGGAAGGCCTTTTTCGGGGGGTGAAGACGGGTTATGGATTTGGATTGCGCCTGGAAACGAGGCTGGGCCTTTTGGGCATAGACTATGGCCTTGGGGATGGCGACGGTTTCATGCAGGGGAAAGTGCATGTGGGTCTGGTCAATGAATTTTGAGATTCCGTTTCTTCCGTAACGCCACGAAGGACCCCGGACGAAGGCCAGGTGTGGCGCTCCCTATCCATCTCTGAGGGTGCATCTCCCTTTCCCTCGGGTCGTATGACAACGTTCCCCTCATGATTCTGACAGCGAGTGCATCCCCCGCGGCAAGCCGCGGGCTAAACGGCCGCATCCCAATGTCCTTTTTTTTACAGATCGAAGATTCCCTGCCGCTTGCGGCTGGGAGCTTCCATATCCCACCGCAAGCGGCGGTGTCGTTCATTCATGCACCGGGGTTTTCCCCCTTAAAATGATCTTGCTTGTTATTCCCTTTTTTTCTTACCTTTATTTGGTACACGGCGGGAGATCAGTCCAGAGGAGCGGGTTCCTTTCGGCGGGCTCTGATCATGCATGCAGGCAATCACTTTTTTCGGAGAAAAAATGCGGCAGGATGTCAATATACAGAGAAAAATCGCTGTGCCGGTTTTGGTTGCCATGGCGCTCCTGTTCTGTCTTTTCGCCGCCGCGGCGGTTCATACCCTCCGCAACCAGGCCAGAAAAAACGTGGAATCCGAAGCCCTCGGCATCATCCGGGTGAATGCGGAGGAAATCCGGCGTTTTCTGGCTGAAAGAGCGCGCATCACCACCACCCTGTTCAAAAATCCCCATCTTCTGGAATGGTTCGCGGACTACCGTGTCTTCAGAAGGCCCCTGGAGGGGGATGTGGATTACCGGAAAATCACGCGCTATTTCTCTGATCTGATCCGTTCGGATTCCACGATCAAGTCCGTTTATTTTGCAACCGAGAACACACAGGAGTACTTTGATGAAGAGGGCCGGTTCGAGGAGGAAGGCTATTTTGTGAAGGACAGGCCCTGGTGGCAGAAGGCGGAAAAGACCGGCAGGCTTCATTGCGATCTCAGCGATTTCGACTACAGGGACGGCACGATTTCCGCATCCCTGCAGATGCCTGTGTACCTTAAAACCGGGCGATTTCTCGGAGTCGGGGGGGTGGACATCCTGATCACCACGGTGGGGGAAATCGTACGGAAAATAGACTACAAGGGCCAGGGGGAGGCCTTTCTCATAGACGAGCAGGGGCATATCATCTATCTGCCGCATTCCGGCGAATCCCTGCCCTGGCTCACCCGCATCGAGCAGTTGGACGGGATTTTCAGCGACGCATCGGGTATGAAGGCGCTGGGCGCGGCCATGACAGGCGGGGCGGAGGGCCTGTACGACGTGAACTGGAAGGGCAAACCTGCCATTGCCCTGTTCACGCAGGTCGATTCGCCGGAAATCATGCTGAGATGGTCGCTCGGGCTTTTCGTGCCCAGGGACGCGATCGAATCTCCTGTACGCAACGTCACGAGACTGTCCATCCTGGCCGTGATTGCGGCTGTTGCCTGCATGTTTGTCGTGACCTTCTGGATCACGTCCAGGACGGTTTCCCCCCTGAACGCGCTCGCCTTCCGGCTGGATGAAATCGCCAACCGGAAAAGCGATTTGACCGTCGAATTGCCGGTGGATACACAGGATGCCATCGGCCGCACGGCCATGAATTTCAACGCTTTCCTCAGTCAAATCCGTGGCATGGTCCGGAAGGTCGTGGCCAACACCAGCAAGGTCGCTCTTTCCGTTGACGGCATGATGCAGAAAGCGGGATTCATTTCCAAGGATGCGGAATCCATGTCCAATCAGAGCGGCCGCATGCTGCATGCTTCCCAGGAAATGATCCGTATGGTTGACCGGTTTTCCGAAAACATTCAGAAAATCGGAGAACTGTCCAAGGTTTCCAGCAATTCCCTGGAAAAAGGGGAATCCCTGATTCTGGACGGCATTGCACGGCTTTCCAAACTTTCGGACAGGATTCAATCCCTTTTTGCGGATATGGAACAGTTCGAGGCCAGGACTCAGGCCGTTCTCGAAGCGCTTCGCGGGATCGATGAAATCAGCAAGCAAACCTCCATGCTCGCCGTGAATGCCAGCATCGAGGCTGTCAAAGCGGGCGAATTCGGAAAGGGGTTCATGGTCGTATCGGACGAGATCAGACGTCTGAGCCAGAATACCACGGACGCGAATAAAAAAACAGCAGTCATGATCAGCCAGTTTCAGGAGGAATTCCATCGATTTCACGAGAATCTGGAATCGGTGCGGAACACCATGCTCGAGGTCATGGGAAATTCAGAAAACATCCGGCAAACTTTTGTATCCCTGCACGGCGACGTGATCCGCACCGGCCACTCGAAAACGAGAATGCAGGAGAACACGGACCAGCAGCTGCAGGCCATACGGGACATGGACCAGCTCATCCGGAATATCTCCACTGAAACCTACCGGATTGTGAAAAACATACAAGAATCGGTTGAAGCCATCCAGGCGGTTCATGATCAGGTCGCGGCGCTTCAGCAATCCACCGATGTGTTCATCATTGACGGGCAATCCCGTCCGGAACAACCGGATGAATCTGAAACGCCCGGGCAGCGGGATGACGGGAATGGCCCGGTCTGAATGAAAAAACAGGTCAAGCGCCCGTTGTCCGGTCGAAGTTTCCAGCCGTTTGCGGCGGAACATCTTCCCTGTGCCGGGAAAATAACATTTTGATGCGCTTGCTGACCCCGGCGGCAGGCCGGAGGGTAGGCGATCGCTGACCGATCGGAGCTTCCCGCAGCGAGCTGCCGGGAATCGTCGATCATAGGGAAATGACATTCATATTTGTTCGCTTTCCCCGGCTGCAGGCCGGAGGGGAATGAGCTCTCTGACAGATTCAATACAGGAGGAATGTTCATGCGTTTTCAAACCTTTGCTTCAAAAATAGGGCCGTTTCTGTTCCTCTGGTCCGGAATCCTGAACGCCTGCACCAATTTCCTGATCACAAAGGGGGCATCCACGGACGGATCCGTCATGATCACCTATACGGCGGATTCCCATACGCTCTATGGCGAGCTGGTCTGTCTGCCTGCCGGCAGGCATATCCCGGGGACCCTCATCGATGTGCACGAATGGGATACGGGTAAATTTCTCGGCCGCATCGCCCAGGTCGGCCGGACCTATTCGGTGGTCGGCAACATCAACGAGCATCAGGTCGCCATCGGCGAGACCACATACGGCGGCAGGAGAGAGCTGGTCGATGACTCGACCGGCATACTCGATTACGGCACTCTGATGTACACCGCATTGCAGAGGGCCCGCACAGCCCGTGAGGCGATCGAAATCATGACGGATCTGGCGGAGGAATACGGATATTGCAGTTCAGGCGAATCCTTTTCCGTTTCCGACCCGAATGAAGCCTGGATCATGGATATGATCGGCAAGGGGAGGGGGAACAAGGGCGCCGTATGGGTGGCCAGGCGCCTTCCGGACGGGACCGTTTCCGCCCATGCCAACCAGGCGCGTATCCGGCAATTCCCGCTCAACGACAGGGAAAATTGCCTGTATGCCAAAGACGTGATCTCCTTTGCAAGGGAGAAAGGCTATTTCAAGGGAGAGGACAGGGATTTCAGCTTTGCGGAAGCGTATGCGCCCCTGGATTACGGCGCGCTCCGTTTCTGCGAAGCCCGCGTGTGGGCCATGTTCAGGCGCGTCGCCCCGTCTCTGAACCTTTCCAGCGATTATATCATGGCGGTGCCCGGGGCTGAGCCCATGCCGCTCTGGATCAAACCGGACAAAAAACTTTCGGCACGCGACGTGATGGAACTCATGCGCGATCATTTCGAGGGTACGGAGCTGGATATGAGCCGGGATATCGGCGCCGGGCCTTTCAGGCTTCCGTACAGGTGGCGGCCCATGACCTGGAAGGTGGATGGGGTGGAATATCTGCATGAGCGGGCTTCTTCAACGCAGCAGACCGGTTTCAGTTTTGTGGCCCAGTCCAGGTCCTGGCTCCCCGATCCGGTCGGCGGCATTCTCTGGTTCGGTGTGGATGACACGTACAGCACGGTGTATGTGCCCATGTACTGCGGCATACGTGAGGCTCCTGAATCCTACGCCCAGGGCACTGGATCCTTCAACGCCTTTTCCTGGGATTCCGCTTTCTGGGTCTTCAATTTCGTCGCCAATTTCGCCTATTCACGCTACTGCGACATGATACAGGACGTTCAGGTGGTGCAGCGCGAGCTTGAAGGCCGGTTTTTCGGAGATCAGCCTGCGCTTGAGGAGGAAGCCCTGGCGCTGTATCGGCAGTCCCCCGGTTCGGCCGTGGAGCGCCTCACCCGGCACTCGGCGGAAATGGCCGGCTTGACCGTGCAGCGCTGGAAGAAGCTGGGCGAGTTCCTCGTCTGGAAGTACCTGGACGGAAACGTCCGGGATGAATTCGGAAAGGTGACCCACCCCAGGTATCCGGAGCATTGGTACAGGGCCATTGTCCAGGATGCTGGGGAGCATCTGAAGATGAAAAAAATGCCCGGTGAAGAAACCGGGCATTAATGACTGGCTTGAACCGTTCTGATGCGCCGGACATCCTGCGCATTGAATGACGGATCCGGAGAGGCCGGGATTATTTTATTTTGGTGATGTGTATGTCTCCGCCGCGGGTTTTCAACAGGATGGAGTCCCCTCCGCCGTTGATGTCGCCCGTGCAGCGGATGACCTTGTCTCCGTCAACCTCGAGTTCCTTCTTGGTCAGGGGGAAATCGCTGTAAACATCATTGCGATCCAGGCCCTTCTTTTCACGCAGTTCAATCTCCGCGGTCACGCTTGCCTTGATGTCCGCCGGCAGGCTCAGACGGATGTCTCCCCCGGAAGTGGCGATGTCCAGATCATGGGGCTTCCGGAGCTTTTTCGCCATGACGATCGTGATATCCCCCCCGGATGTTGCGACCTCAGCCGCTCCTCCCACTTCCTCGAGGCTGATGTCTCCGCCGGATGTGGCGACCTCTATTCTGTCGCCGAATTCCCTCCCTGAAATGTCCCCTCCGCTTGTAGCCGCTTCCAGGGGGCCGGCGATCCGGGACAATTCAATGTCCCCGCCGCTCGTCGCAATCTCGACGGATGCGCCTTCGCAATCATTGATTTCAATATCCCCTCCCGAGGTCGCGGCTTCGATCTTTCCCCGTATCTGATTCAGGGACAGGTCTCCGCCGGACGTGGCCACTTCTGCGTCCCCCCTGATGTTGTGAAGCGCGATGTCTCCTCCGGATGTCTCAGCCTGCAGATTCCCGGTGATCTCCTTGAGTTCCAGGTCCCCGCCCGAAGTGCTGATTTCCACGCTCCCTGTGACGCGGCTGACTTCGATATCCCCGCCCGATGCGGCGAGAACAACGGATCCCCCGGCGCCTTCTACGGATATATCGCCTCCGCTTGTCTTGACCTCGACGTTGAACTGCTTGGGAACAGCGATTTCGAAATCGCGGTCCATCCAATTCTTGCCGGATCCGGTCACGATCCGGACCGTGTTGTCAGAGAAAGAATAGGTCTTAAGCTCCTTTTCAACGGCCTTTTTCGCCTCCTCTTCTGTGAATACATCCAGGCTCAGCGATTCGCGGACCTCGACCTGGTTCGAAGCCGTTGCCCCCACCTGTACATCGGCCCCGCTTGTCTCCACGATGAGCTTTCCCCCGGGTTTGACGTCGAACGTCTTTCGGATGACTGTCTTGTAAACGCCGTCCTCCTGTTTCAATTCCTGCGGTGCCACGGTCATGGGCAAAGCGGACAACAGAAGAAGAACGGTGATGAAACGCAATCTGTTCATTGTAATCCTCCTTTTCAGATGGCTTCTCTTTTCGATTCGGTTTCCCGCGCCTCCAGCATTTCAAGGGCGCGGTACCGGATGTAATCTGAGGAATCCCTGGCCGCAACGTGCAGGATGGGCAGAATTTCCTCCGGATCCGGATTTTGGGAGGCAAGGGTCTTGAAGGCTTCGATGCGCACCGAGTTGTCCCTGTCATAGGCCAGGACGTCCATCAGGATCTGTTTAACCGACTCCTGCAGGGGCGCTCTGCCCAGTATTTTCAGGGCCATTCTCTTGATGCCGGACTGGGTTTCCTGCCTGAGCAGATGGTGGAGACCGCCGACGAAATCCGCATCGACAGGCCTGTTTTCGGAAAGGGCGGAAAGGGCCTTCACCGCATGGAGACGCGTCCTCGGGTCCTGTGCCTGGAGCATGGCATGGAGCAGAACCGGCTTGACGCCCGGATCGGACAGGCTTTGCCCGAACCGGACGGTATTGGCGCTGTTGTATTCCACCTCAATGACGCCGGTTTGGGTATCGAAGCGTATCCTGTCTATGCCGGCCCCTGAAGCATCGAAAGCACCGTTCACCAGTTCCATGGCTTTTCCGGCTGCAAACCATTCCCGCGGGCTGCCTGTCTTCAGCCCACCTTCGCGGCTCAGCCTGCCGACGAAGAAACCCATGAAGAGAAGAACAGCTGCAAAACCGGCCTGGAAAACGGGACGCGGATGGATGAATGAGAAGGGGAACGGCATGGCGCGCATCGCGCTTCCGGCCCTTATCCTGCGGTCCATCTCATTGCGGAGCCTGTTCATGCGTGCGGCCGCAGGATTCCACTGCGGCTCTTCAGGCAGAACGGCCTTCAAGCGCCGCAGGTCCTCCAATTCCTTCCTGCACCTTTCACAGGAGCGGAGATGCCGCTTCATCCGCCCGGCCGCTTCGGTGTCGAGCTCGTTCAGAAAATGGAGCAGGACGTTTTCGGGGTTGCATTTCATGTGACCGCTCCTGAATGATTCCTGTCCGGGTCATGACGGTTCAACTGTTTCCTCATCTTGACGGTCGCACGGAAGAGCAGGTTTTTGACCGTTCCTCCTGCGAGTTTCAGCGTTTCCGAGATTTCCTGAAGCCGCAGGTCGTGGAAAAACCGCAGCGTGAACACGGCCCTTTCCCTGGGAGACAGCTTCTCCATTGCCTTTTCGATCAGCATGCGTTTTTCAAGAGAAAGCACGTACTCTTCCGGACTTTCCTCGTCCATCGCCTGGATCCGGGCGAAGGTTGAGGATCCTTCTTCATCCGCATTCATCAGGGGGATCCAGCGTCGTATCCTGCGTTTTCTCAGGCAGTCCAGGGACCGGTTGACTGCGATCCTGTGAATCCAGGTGCTGAACCGGCTCTGGAACTGAAAATCGGATAGATGCGTCCATGCATTCATGAAAGTGTCCTGGTAAACGTCTTCCGCGTCGTGAATGTTGCCGGTCAGGCTATACGCGATCCGGAGAACCTCGCGGTCGTACTGCCTGACGAGCTCCGAATAGGCCGGCCTGTCGCCTTCAAGGGCCTTTTCGATCAGCCGGATTTCCCTGTCTGCCATGCAGGTTCCTTGTCCCCTTTCTGATTGTTGGACGGCTTTACCTTTGGAAAGGTTTGCAATTTTATGAACGAGGACTCAATTTTATCTTAAAGAACATGAATCTGAAAACAGACACCCCCCCCGCGGCTTTTAACGGGGCAGGCAAGTGAATGCGAATGTCCTTTTCTGAATGTATCGGAAAAATACCCCGCTGATTGCAGCGGGCACTGTGAATACCGGGATCGCGGCTTCAGGATGCGTGAAATCCGTGGGCGGCCTCGGCTATCCGTGGGCGACTGGGGGGGGGAGTCCGCTTGCTCCGGGGACAGGCCATTTGGATACTCCCGAAGCCCGGTTCACTGATCCTCCCCGGCCTTTCCGGAGGCGGGCAAACGGGACGTCTCAATGCCCGGCACAAACCGGTTTCCTAAGATTGCGCGTGCTTCATCGCCTGGCGGTACGCAGCCACGTAATCCGGGATGCGCGAATGCCACCCGTTGTCCAGCGACATGGCCTTTTTCATCCGCCTGTTCCAATCGGATTCGTTCCGGAAGGATTGGATGGCCCGGTCGATGCACGCCATCATGATCCTGACGCCTTCCTTTTTCTGTGCAGGATCGGGAGCCATTCCGGCCGGCCATTTAAATGTGAATCCGATTGATGGATCGACGGTGTCCGACAGGCCGCCGGTTGCCCGCACAATGGGGATCGTGCCGTACCGCATGGCTTCCATCTGGGCCAGGCCGCAGGGTTCGAACAGGGACGGCATCAGGATCATGTCACTGCCCGCATAATGCATGTCCGTCTGCGGTATATGGTCTTCGTGCAGGAAGGCGATGCGGCGTGGATGACAGGAAGCCCAGCCCGTCAATTCCATCCACAGGCCGAAATATTCAGGATCCTGGTCCGGGGCTGGTGGATTCCAGGCCGCCACCACAATGCGGGCTTTTTCGTGCAGCTTGTGAATCCGGATCGCATAGAGCAGCAGTTCGAAGCCTTTTTGAAAGGACCATCTGGATCTCATGGACAGTACCGGATCGTTGCCTTCCTCCAATTTAGCGGACCGGACCAACGCGTCCCTGCAGCGCGTCTTCGGGCCGGGCGCAGCCTCTGAATAGGAGAGTCCTGCCGGGAGAACGGCCGGATCCCAGGTCCTGTTGTCTATGCCGTTGACAATGCCCTTCAACCTGCCCTGAGCAGCCACGAGTGAAAGAAGACCGTCCAGCCCCATGCCGTGTTCCGGAAAGAGTATCTCTGCAGCATAGGTTTTACTCACGGTTGTGACCACATCCGAGAAGCCGATCGCACCCTTCAGGCAGTTGATCTTTCCGAAATACTCCATCCCCCTGAGGCCGGTTTTGAAATCCGCAAGGTTTTCCGGCAGGCCCGTTTGTTTGAGAATACCGGCGTCTGAAACGCCCTGGAAGGCCAGGTTGTGTATCGTCAACACGGTACCCGGTTTCCTTCCGCCAAGGGCACCCCGGAAAACCGTGTTCAAATACACGGGCAGGAGGCCCGCGTGATAATCGTGGCAATGGATGACATCCGGGATCCAGTCAGCCCCGGGCCTGTCCAGAAAGCGGAGCATGGCTGCATTCAGGAAGAAATAGGGAACCGGATCCGAAGCGTATATGCTTTCGCGCCTGTCCGCCTGCTCGAAGAAGGCGTGGCCGCCGACCAGATAGGCGTTGAGCTTGCCGGCCCCCTGGCCGAAACGGGCTGAATAGACGGCTGCAGGCGGGAGATCCCCCAGCCCCAGATCCGCGGACCATGTAGGCAGAGGACCGGCCTCGATCCTTTCGGAGTTCTTCAGACAGGCATAGAACGGCAGGCAGATGCGCACATCATGGCCTTCCGCCCGCAAAGCGGATGCCAGGTGAAAGACCACCTCAGCCATGCCCCCGACGGATACCAGGCCCCTGCATTCAGGCGCGACAAAGAGAATTTTGAAGGTTTTCGCCATGGGATTCTCCGTTTGATTCCCCGGAAACCGGTTTATTTGAAAAGGAGCATCTTGCCTGCGGACCGGGGTTCAACAGCAGCCCCACGCTGTCCCTGTGCTTGTAAAGGAAAGCGCTGATCCTGTACGCATCCACGTTTTTGCAGAATTCGTTGAGCAGGAGATGATCGACGAAGAAATCCACGTCAATCCATTTTGATGACCCTCCTGCGGATCTCCGGTGGGACCGCAGTCCAGGCTCCCTCAGAATGCATTACGGCGACAGGAAATCCAGCTGATCGTATTCTTCCCGGGTGAGAAATCCCCTTTTCAACATGCGTTCCGCAATGCTGCTGCGGTAGGATTTCATGAACCTGCTTCTGTCGCCAGGCGGCGAATACCGAAGCGGATTCGGAAGCGTGCAGGCCATGCGTATGGCCTCGGACGGGGTCAATCCGGCGGCAGGCTTGTTGTAATAATACTGGGCCGCAGCCTCTGCGCCGAAAATGCCGTCTCCCCATTCCACAATATTCAGATAAAGCTCCAGAATCCGTCTTTTTCTGAGTTTCCGGTCCAGGTCTCGGGCAATGAGCGCTTCGCGCAGTTTGCGCAGCAGGCTTTTCTCCGGACTCAGGTACAGGTTTTTCGCCAATTGCTGGGTGATCGTGGATGCGCCCCTGGAAAAGCGTTTTTTGCGTATATTTCTGTCCACCGCATTCCATATCTCTTCCCAGTCAAATCCCTCATGCTGGTAGAACTTATCGTCCTCTGCAATCACCACGGCGCGCGCCAGATACCGGGAGATTGCGGAGAGAGGAACCCATCTGTGTCTCAGGTTGAATTTTTTCCCCTGCGAAGAAGCCTGTTTTTTTCTATAGCGCATCATGGCGGTTTGGCCGGGATTCTGTTTTTGAAGCATGCCGACGTCCGGCACGTTCAACCGGAGCAGTAGAAACAGGCCTGCAGCGCAGGCCGCGCCGCATAACAGAATCCATATCCATCTGCCTCTGATGCGGAAGCGTAAAGCCATGATGGGTCTCCCCTGGAACCCCTGCAATATAGGCAGTTTGGATTTTGATTTCAACGGAAAAAACGAGGGCTGAACATGCTTTCTCACAGGACTGACAGGGACCTTCCCTGAAATCCGGCGGCAGGATCATCCACCAACTTGAGACGCGGCCGTGATATGAGGAATGGACGCCGGGATTGAGGGCCGCCGGTTCGGTTAATCCGGTTTTCGGTTGCGGCCGACCGCAAAGGGATTCCCCCCCGGTGCCAAACCAATGGAAAGCCCCGATTCCTTCCGGACCGGCGCGGTTTTGCGGAAATCCATTTCCAGGTTGATTCTTTTCCACGGATTGCTTATTTTTAAAATCCATTTATCTTTATCCATAGAGGCTGAGATTGAAACCTTCCAACCTGGCGGGGCTCTTCCTTCTGATGCGGCCGCTCAACGTTCTGATCGCCTTTCTGTCCATCTTCATCGGGGGCTTGATCACCGGAACCATTCATCCGCTCAAGAAACTGCTGCTGGCCTGCCTTTCAGGCAGCATCATTGCGGCAGGGGCCAACAGCATCAATGATTATTTTGACCTGGAAATAGACCGGATCAACAAGCCGCAGCGCCCTCTTCCTCTCGGCAGGATTACGAAGGCACAGGCCTGGGGATTTTCAATGGTCTGTTTCCTCACGGGTATTGCCGTGAGTACAGGCATCCATGCCACAGGATTCGCCATCGCCCTCCTTTCCTCCATCGTCCTCTATGTTTACAGTTGGAAACTGAAGGGCACCGTGATTTGGGGCAATCTGACCGTCGCATTCATCACTGGGCTTGCATTCGTATATGGGGGGCTGGCGCTCGGCCGGATCCGGCAGTCTCTTGTCCTGGGCGTTTTTTCGTTTTTTTTTAATTTCGCGCGGGAAGTCATCAAGGACATCGAAGATCAGGCGGGCGACCGGTCCAACGGTATGATGACCTTTCCGATCCGCTACGGAAACAGGCCTTCTCTGTTGCTGGCAACCCTGACCATGGCTGTTCTGGTGGTTTTGACCGTTCTCCCGTATCTTTTCGGATGGTTTCCGATACGCTACCTGATCGCCATTGTCCTGGGGGTGGATTTATTCCTGTTTTACGTCGTGACGGAGATGTGGAGGGATTCCTCACCCCAAAAAATGGGCCGGCTGTCGTTCTGGATGAAGGTGGACATGTTCATGGGCCTGCTGGCCATTTACATCGGGAGTTAGGATGCGTGCCGTGTTGCAGCGCGTGAGTTCAGCCGGCGTGGAAATCGACGGAGCAACCGTAGGCAGTATCAGTGCGGGTCTTGTCATACTGCTGGCCGTGCACAAGCTGGACTCGGACCGTGATATCCTTTGGATGGCCGAGAAATGCGCGCATCTGCGCATCTTTGAGAACAGCGGGGGAAAATTCGACCGGTCCCTGCTGGACACGGGCGGCGAGGCGCTGGTCGTCTCGCAGTTCACGCTGTACGGGAACTGCCGCAGGGGAAGGCGGCCTGACTTTCTGGATGCGGCAGGTCCGGACATCGCTGTCCCGGCGTATGAAAAGTTCATTCTGGCGTTGAAGGAAATGGGGATACGCGTGGCAACAGGACGGTTTGGGGCGCGTATGTCCGTGCGAATCGAGAACGAAGGGCCGGTCACCGTGATCCTCGATTCCCGGGAGGCGTGAGTGCAGGATAAACCCAAGCTGATCCTGGCATCGCATTCCCCGAGGCGCGCGGCTCTTCTCAGGCAGACCGGTTTCGATTTTGAAATAATTGCTTCGACCGTAGATGAAGCCGGTTGCAGGGAGACGGATCCCGTCCGGCATGTGTTGGCCCTGTCCGCCCTGAAGGCGCAGGCGGTGCGCGCGAATGTAAAAGAGGCACTCGTGATCGGAGCGGATACGATTGTTTCTACGAGCGGGATGATACTCGGGAAACCCGGGAGCAGGGAGGAGTCCTGCGCCATGCTCGAAAGGCTGTCCGGCCGGTCCCATGAGGTTTACACGGGTTTGACCCTGATCGGCGAGTGTGGGGACCAGGTCTCCGGACATGAAATGACAAAAGTTCATTTCAGGAAACTTGATCCATGGGAGATACGGGACTATGTGAATTCCCGTGAACCTCTGGACAAAGCCGGCGCCTACGGCATTCAGGGCCGTGCCGCCCTTTTTGTGGACAGAATTGAAGGCTGCTATTTCAACGTGGTTGGATTCCCGCTCAGCCGTTTCTTTCAACTGCTCGAGACCCTTTGGCCTCCGGGAAAGATACGTATGGCCATGGGTCTGGGGGAAGGGACGGACGAATGAAGCCGCAGATCCTCGTAGACGGATATAATCTGATTCACCACATGCCTGATCTGAAGCGGCAGATGAGCCAGGATCTGCGGATGGCGCGCGAGAAATTGATCGATAGGATTGCCGCAAGCCGGCACGGCTGCAAGGCGGACATCACGGTTGTATTTGACGGTTCCGGAGCTGCAGGGCAGGGTTCCTCAGGGCGTTCAGGAATCCGAATCGTTTTTTCCAGGCCACCGGAGAAGGCGGATCCTGTTCTGAAGCGCATGATGGAAAAAAAGGCCCGGGGATCGCAGATGACCATTGTGACGTCCGATGGTGAGATCGCCCGGTTTGCCAGGTTGTGCGGTGTAAAAGCCGTGGCCAGCAGCGTCTGGGCTAAAGAATTGAAAAACAAAAGATTGGAAGACTCCGGCAATCAGGATGTAACAGTCAGCAGGAAGGAAATGGAGGAATGGCTGCTTCTTTTCAGGAACAGAGCTCCGGCTGACGGTTTGGGGGATTGAAGGGCTCAGGGGAGAGGACTTCCCCGTATTTTTCATATTATCGAAAAGAAAGGCTGTATGTGAAGCTTGCGGTCACAGCCGATGTTCATCTGACGGACGGGAAAAAACATCCGGAACGATTCCATGCGCTGGGATACCTGTCTGACCGGGCCAGGGCTGAGGGGATAGACCAGGTCGTCATCGCAGGCGATCTGTTCGATGCGGAATCACGCAATTACGCTGAGTTCGACGAATTTTGCAGAACCCAAGGATCAGGCATCCGCTTCATCATCCTCCCCGGAAATCATGACCTTCAAATCAGGCAGAAGCATTTCACAGCAGAAAATATCCGCGTGCTTGCACAGCCCGAAATCATCCGTTTCGAACCGGACGACCTTCCCGTGCTGTTCATCCCGTATCTCAGGGAAAAGGGCATGGGGGAGGTCATTGCTGCGCATCAGGGACAGCTTCGCCCGGGCGGTTGGATTCTGGCAGGCCACGGGGAATGGATTGAAGGCATGCGCGAACCCAATCCGCTGGAGCCGGGCGTTTACATGCCCATCGGCCGCAATGATGTGGATCTGTTCCAGCCTGCAGCGGTCCTGCTCGGCCACATTCACAAACCCACGGATTCGGACCGTATCCATTACCCCGGTTCCCCCTGTCCCCTGCACATTTTGGAGACCGGGCCGCGCCGGTTTTTAATCCTGGAGACGCGCACTGCAACGGTTGAATCGAGGCCGCTTGCCTCGGATGTCCTCTATTTCAATGAATCATTCCTGATCCTGCCCGTGGAGGATGAAGCGGAGTTTATCCGGAACCAGATTGTCAAACGCATCGAATCATGGCAGATGCCTGAGCCGGATAAACGGAAGATCCGCATCAGGGTTTCGATGCGTGGATACACATCGGACAAGCAGGCCCTTGCTGGAATCGTGGCAGGCTGTTTGAAAGGATACTCCTTTTATGATGATTCGGGCCCGGACCTGTCCCAGGTTTCCATTGCGGAAGATACGGAACGGGCGGAAATTGCCAGGCGCGTTTTGTCGGAAATCCGGAAAATGCCGAAGCCGGTGAATCCGGATGATCCCAAAGCGGATGAAATACTGCTCTCCGCCCTTCACACGATTTACGGAGACTGATGCGTGGCAGTCCGGATACAGGAAATTCAGGTTCAGAAATGGGGCCCGATCAGCCGGTTCTCGCTGAAACCCGTCCTGGTGAACCTGATTTACGGCCGTAACGAGCAGGGCAAGACCTTTCTCGTGGAATTCATCCTCCGCACGCTTTTCTGTGCAGGCAAGCAATGGCGCATGCGCAAAGAAACAGGCAACGGCAGGATCGGGATTTCCGGTATGGACAGGCAGATCCTGTTCTTTCCGTCCAAAGACAACCGGAGCCTGAACGATTTCCTCGATCAGAAATACCCGGGCCTGCCGCCTGACCCGGAGCGGCTGCTCGTGGTCAAGGGCGCGGAACTCGATCTGGCGGATGACCGGAATATAGGGGTGGACCGGGAAGCGCTGAAAAGATATCTCTCCTCTCAGGGCATACTCGATGACATCGAGAACCGGATATCCAAAACGCTGCTCGAAACGCGCATCGAGAACCGCCGGCCGGTCGGTCCGAAAAGGGGAGAGATCAAATCCCTGGAGGAAAACCAGGAAAGGCTCAAAGCCCTGGATGCGCTGTTCAGGAGAATCGATCAGGAGTATTCCGGAGGCAGGAGCTTCCTGCTCGGGGTCCGGATCGGGGATTTGCGGGATCGCTTTTCCCGTATGGAATCCGCCATGCGGTACAAGGCTTTTTTGCTCAGCAATGAATTGAACGGCCTCAGGGAAAAAGCCAAGGCCCTGAACCGCGAACTCTGCCGCGAGATCGAGGCGGAGCTTGCGGTTTATCAAAGCAAATGCGGAAACCTTGCAGGCCGGATCGAAAAACAGAAGGAAGCAGAAAAGGCGTCCGAGCATTACCCGTGGCTTGAAAAAGCTGCGGCATTCTACGCTGAAACCGTTCAGGCACCCGGGCATCCTTTATCGGATCTGTTTCTTCCTGTATGCGCAGGACTTTTCATGCTGGCTTCCGTTTTGTCTATTCTGTTCAGGCAATACACAATTTTCCTCATCAGCCTGGCAGGACTTTTTATCACGGCATTCATATATTTCCTCCTGCTGCGCCGGAAATCCGCGGGCCGGAACATGCGGGATGAACTGGCAGGCCTGAAAACCGAGTTCAGGAAGCGTTTCGGCAGGCCGTGCACAGGCCTGCCGGACATGCAGGCTGTTCTCGAATCCCTTAAAAGCATCTATCACAACAGCCGTTTCCTCAAAGACGAGATCGGGAGGGAGAAGGACGAGACAGAGGCCCTGCGCAAGAGTCTGGAGGAAAAGGCAAAGCGACTGACTGGAAAGCCCGTGAGTGCCCAGACCCTGCCTGCCGTCCTTCAGGAAAGAGAATCTCAAATTCAGGCCATGGATGAACGAATCAGCCGTCACAGCCAGGACCTTGCAGCCCTGGATGTGGATCCGTCGGATTTTATGAAGGAGGATCCGGGCGTCCCGTACAGCAAAAGGGAATATCGGTGCCTGGAGGAGGAAATCCGTCAGGCTGAAAGGGAATTGGCTGAGGAACAGCAGAAACTGTCGAGTCTGAAACAAGCTGTATGCAGGGAAACACGCGATGAGATTACCGTCTCGTGGGATCTCTTGCTGGAAAAATTCAGGAACCTGAGGCAGGAATCAGCAGGCGAATACCGCACTCTTTTAGCGGACATACTGGGCAAAAAGACGGTTCACGATGTCCTGGAAGGCCTCAGAATCGAAGAGGAAAGGAACATCCGGGAAGGCCTGGGTTCGGAACCCGTGCTGACAGCCCTGAAAACGCTTACCAACCGGTATGATCGCATGGCTTACGAGGACAAACGGCTTACGGTATCGGATGAGAACAACGCATTCGATTTTGCCGGTCTCAGCACAGGGGCCAAAGAACAGGTGCTGCTGGCGCTGCGCATCGGCTTTGCGCAGAGGATATTCGGACAGAAGGAGCCCCTTTTCCTGATCCTGGACGACGCGTTTCAGTACTCGGACTGGCAGAGGCGGGAGCGCATGGTCGAGGCCGTGTTCGGCCTTTCGCGGTCCGGATGGCAGATTTTTTATTTCACCATGGATGATCATATCGCCCGGCTGTTCGACGACAGGGGCCGGGCTTTAGGGAAGGAATATATCCGCTGTGATTTGAAGGCTGCGGATTGATTCCTGGTTTTTGGATGCGGGGTCAAATATCGGTACAAATGGAGAGGAAGGAATCCATGCAGGAAAAAACACAGGGAATCGCTAAAAAACGCGTCATGTCCATTGACGCGCTCAGGGGATTCGACATGTTCTGGATCATGGGCGGCGATGCATTTTTCCCCGCTCTTTTCCTGCTGATCGGCACGCCTTTTTTCAAGGGCCTGGCCGGGCAGCTCGATCACTCCGCCTGGAACGGGTTCACGTTTTATGATTTGATATTTCCGCTTTTTTTGTTCATCGTGGGCGCGACCATGCCCTTTGCGCTCGGCAGGCGAGCGGCCCAGCCAGGCAGCAAGGCCGGCCTTTACGGGCATATCCTGAAAAGGACGCTGATCCTTTTTGCGCTCGGACTGATTTACAACGGCATCCTGGGTTTCAACTTTGATCACATGCGTTATGCGGGCGTTCTGCAGCGTATCGCCCTGTGCTACTGTTTGACCGCGATTCTTTTCATCAATACCAACGTGAAAATTCAGGCTGCGGTCACAGCCGCGATTCTTTTATTGTACTGGGCTTTGATGGCCTGGATACCGGTGCCGGATTTCGGGGCGGGCGTGCTGACGCCGGAAGGCAACCTGAGCGCCTTCATCGACCAGAAAATCCTGCCCGGCCGGTTCTGCTGCTACCAGTTCGGGGACAACGAGGGCATTCTCAGCACCCTGCCTGCAGTAGCGACCACCCTGCTCGGCGTACTGTCAGGCCACTGGCTGAAAGCGAACCGGAGCGGTTTGAAGAAAACATTCGGACTCTTGCTCTCCGGGGTTGTCTGTCTTCTTATCGGGCTTCTCTGGAACCTGGTTTTTCCGATCAACAAGCTCATCTGGACGAGTTCCTATGTGCTCTACGCGGGCGGATGGAGCCTCCTGCTGCTCGCCCTGTTCTATTGGATCATCGATGTTCAGGGATGGAAAAAGTGGGCGTTTCCGTTTGTGGTGATCGGATTGAATCCCATCACCATTTACATCGTGCAGGGTATTTTCGACTTCGGCATCATCGTCAATATCTTTGTCCACGGTTTCGTGAACCATCTCGGTGACTGGCGGCCCGTGTTCTTCTCCGCCTGCGTCCTGGCGGTCAAATGGCTTTTCCTGTATTTCCTGTACAGGCAGAAGATATTCCTGAAGGCGTGAACATTTTTCACGGGCTTGTCCTCCCAGCTTTTTGGTGAGGGG
>JAFGEX010000392.1 GCA_016931355.1 bacterium | reverse complement strand
GTTTGGATTCGCTCGCTTACCCCGCGGCAAGCAGCGGGGAATGCGCTCGCTGTCAGATTCAAACCCGAATCCCGCCGGTCCGTGCCGGCGCAGGGTTTCCTCTTCTCCATGGCTCCGTGACCGCGCAGCCGGAAAAAGATTCCGCGGATTGCGATGATCCCCGGACTTTTCATGGCCTTCTCCTAAAATTCAAAATGCACGACTGCCTGAAGCACGGGCAGCGGGCACAGGCCGATCAGGGCGTCCGCATTGCAGGAAGGGGTGACCGGAATGCGGTATCCGATCCCTGCGGACGGAATCCAGAATGAAACAGGCCTCTTGCCTCCGGAGCGGATGGATCCTCGGGTCGCGGAGCCCTTGAAAAAGAACCGGTTGAAACAAGCTCCCATGCCCAGGGAAAAGGAAGGTTTGAATAGGATTTCCTGCTCTTTTCCCGCGCGTACGCCGAGCCTGCCCCAGTGCAGGGCAAACCGGAAATCGAGTTGCGTTCTTCCCTTTGTCCAAAGGCAGCCCAGGCCCGCATGGCCCGGAATCTCCAGTTCAGGATCAAAGGCATCGACCTGCACGAACCGTTCCGTAGAAGTGAGCTTGGCCAGATCGATGGCAGTCGGATCGATCATGTCGCCTACATCCCCGCCTGATCCTGCGCCGTCCGTTTTGATGAACGGGACGCGGTTGTTCACAGTCGAATCCGTGCCGGTTGCGCGAATGCGTACGGAAGACTGCAGCTCCAAATCCCAGGTCAGACGATCCGACGCCTGCCTGACCGCGCCCAGCTTGAATCCCCATCCGGATCCCCTGTAATCAGCCTGGAAAAACTGGTTGATGTCGTTCTGCTCGCCTGCCTCGAAGTCGATGCGCGGATCAAAGGGATCGTTGAACATGTATTCCGTGCCCGATATTTCGACAATGCCGTCCAGCCCCGCTGTTGCGACCGCCGAACCGGATGCTTCATGACGCTGCAGGGACAATCCCAGCGCCCACCCTTTTCCGAGATCGCTTCCTGCTCCGAACACGATGCGGTTCAGCCTGAGGGAGGCCTGCGCATCCGCCGTGACCCTGGTCCGCATCCGGATGCGTTTCAGCTCCCCCTGTATGTCCTGCACGCTTTCAATGCCGGTTTCGATTCCGGTGCCCGTGGCCCGGAATTTCAGGGACAGGGGGGAGAACCATCCCAGGCCGGCTCCGAATGATCTTCCGGACAACCGGAACGGGAAGGAAAAGGAGAATCCGGTCAGACCGGTTTCAAATCCTGCTCTGGGATCCACTCTTGGATAAACGACCGTGCTGCCGGCTGTGCCGTACCGGGACAGGACATCATCCATCTCCCTTCGAATCCGGCCGTCGATGTCCATCACTTTCTTGGCGTTGAGACGCACGGCAGGGCCTGCCTCGAGCCGGATTTCACGTTTTGCGTACAGGAAAAGACCTGCAGGATTCCCGGATACCGTGGATGTGCCGGGTTTTCCGGAGAACCGTTCATTTGAAAATCCCCAAGCAGAAGGGGATGCGGAAAGAAAAAATCCGGCGCGGATGTTTCCGGCATTCAATTCCGTCAGGCTGTGCTCGGAGCCGGACTGCGGAAATGCCCTTCCGGCAAATAAAAAACCGAGCAACAGGCCGACGAGCAGATGCGTCTTTTTCAGAACCATAGTGACACCGATGCCCTGGGAGTGGATGCGAGGAAATAAGCCTGATACGCAAAATCGAACCGTATGCCGAAACGCCCGCGGAAATGCTGTATGCCCACGCCGCAGTTCCATTTCCGCATCGGATCGGAACGGAGATGCTGGGACCAGCCCGCTCGCAGGAAGAATGTCCTGAACAGGAACCATTCGAACCCCGCGGACATCCGGGTCTTCACATCCCTGTACAGGGACTTGTCGAAATCGAGGACAAAGACAAGGTTTTCCCCGGGCATGAAGGCAGTGCCTGCAATGAGCGCAGCAGGCACGGCTTCCCCGTAATCCCGGTTCAGGGTTTCGTTCTCGTACTGCACGCGGTTATAGAAATCCCGGAGCAGCAGCCCGAAGGCCCAGGCCGGGGCCGGTTTCCAGCGTATGCCGAAATCCAGTCCGAATCCCGCTGCGCTTCCCGTGATTTTATTTTCCCCGCCGTCCGCATTGTTTCCGAATGTGGACAGGCGCAGTTTGACGGTTAAACCCGCGGAGACCCTCCGGAACCTGCCGGAATCCCCCTGCCTGTATCCATAAGCGGCAAATAAAGTTGTTTCCCTGAGCGCATCATCCCCGGAAGAAAGCGCGGCCAGGCCGGCCCCGTGTCCGGACTCCGAGCCCCTGGCGATGCCCGCCCAGGTGTAGGGGATGAGGCTGAACTGCCTGGCATGCATGAAGCTCGCCTGCCATCCCCTCACATCCGGAAGACAGGCCGGATTCCACAGCAGCGCATAGGGGTCGCTGGCCAGGGCGACATACGCACCCCCCATGCCCATGGCCCGGCCGCCGTACCCGATGTCCGCGAATGCGGCCGGGATTCCGCCATAAGTTTGCCGGACTTGGCAGAATACGGCCGGGAACAGGAAGAGAATGATTTTTTTACAGGAAATCATTTGTTTCACGCAACCGTCATTTGATCAGCACCACCGGGAGTATCTTCTTGACCACGCCGCCGCCGTCGCGCGCCTCCATCAACAACACGTACCTGCCGTTCAGCGCGAGCGCCCCGGAATCGGTTCTTGCGTCCCACACGATTTCAGCCCTGTGCCCCTTTGGGAAGGCCTCCCCGCGCAACAGGTCCCGGACGCGTTCGCCCGTAATCGAAAACACCTGGACGCTGATGAAAACCTCGGCGGAACGGTCTGAAGTCGGCCTGAAGCTCAGTTTCAAAGGCTCCAGATAAGGAGAAAAGGGATTCGGTTTCGCCTCCAGATCCCGGATGCCGAGAGGTTCCGAGGGCGACAAAACGACCCACTGGGTCAGAACCTCGGATCCTGTGCGGACTTCACCGGCTGAAACCATTCCTTCGGATACATCCCAGGCAAGCCTCTTGGTGTTCCACGAACCCAGTTGAACCGTCTCCCGGCCACCGGCCGGCACCGGGATGGACAGGACCATGGGCCTTTCAAGCCTGAATCCCGCGGGCTGAAACGCATGGACCTTGCCCGCTGCCTCATAACCTGTGGTGACACGCCTGAAATCCGGCATTTCGGGGTATTTGAGCCCGAAGAGAATGGATTGGGAAACGCAGCCGGCCGGTATTTCAAATGAAGCGCCCCTGTAATCCCGGAACGACCGGTCTTCGTCCGAATCACGCAGGTTTGCCAGAACCTGAACCAGCAAAGAATCGTGCCTGCCGGAATACACATCATACAGAAACATCCGGAAATTGCCGACAAAGTCGGATTTGGGATGCACACTCCCGTCTGTTCCGACCGAATCAAAGGCAGCCGGCAGATCAACATACCATTCCGCATCGATTTCCAACTGCCTGCCATCCTGGGTTTTGGCTGAATAGGCATAGGATGCGGGCCGTCCGCATTCAATGGTGACAGGACCTGAAATGGAGAGTTCAGCCAGGGACACCTTTTCCAGCAGGAAGTCCACCCCTTCTTTATCCCCGCCGCTGTACAGGCTCACGGTGTGAGAGGCGGGCGAGGACAAATGCCCCTGCTTCTGAACAGACACATAATACTGGTTGACCGGGAGCCTTCCGATCTGATAGGAGCCTGCCGCATCCGTGGTGTCCCACCAGACAGCGGATCCGGCATGGATCTTGACCCTCACTTCGGGGACAGCAGAACTGTCGCCCACGAGCAGAACCCGCCCTGCAATGGATCCATAGATGCGCCTGAGGCGGAACAGGGTTGTGTCGTTTTTCACAGGATCCACGTTGCTTCGCACGGAAGGGTGGTATCCGCCGCCCGAAACCTGCACTGTGTAGGCCTGAAACACGGGGAGCAGGCTCATGTCGTAGGATCCGTCAGCAGCTGAATAGGCGCGCGATTCATTGCCCATCCCGTCGCGGGCGACCAGGGTTACGGAACGGATGCCCTGTCCTGTTTCCGCATCCATCACGTTTCCATAAATATGCCCCTGATTCCTGGCCAGGGTCAGGTTCAGGTCTGAGAGCGGACAGATCACAGTCGTATCCCCGGCGAACGTGTATCCGGATTTACTGACCGATACAGCGTATATCCCGTTCGGAATCGCGTTCATGCTGAAACGTCCGGCATGGTCCGAGACAGCGGTCATCCGGAATCCGGATCCCTTCAGAACCGCTTCCAGCGTAGCGTCCGCCAGGGCGGCGTTCTTCTCATCCGAAACCGTCCCATTGATGAATCCGGTAAAAGGCCTCAACCTGGGATCGAACACGGTCGCTGCTCCGCCGGTCAGGTTCATATTATAAAATAAAGAATCCTGGAAACCGCGCTTCGCCGCATGAAGGCTGTAAATGCCCTCCGGGAGAAAGGCCTTGCCCAGACTGTTCAGAAAACCGAATGCGCCCGATTCATCGGATTCATCGGATCCGATGATCTCTTCGCCCCTGAGGAGACGCAATGCCGCCCGGCCGACCGCCCGGCCGTCATCCAGTCGGAACACATGCCCGGAAAGCCGTGAAAACCAGGACCGCATCGGGAAATCGTGCCCGGTGGAGCTGCCTCCGGGCAGGGTCAGGACCACGGAGCCTGCAGGAAAAAGGTAACCCTGTTTTGAAACCTTAAAGGCGAAGGCGCCTCCTTCGGATGGAAGGTACAGACTGAAGCCACCATCCGGCCTCGATTCCGTTCTGAACGTATCTGTGCCGGCGGCTGCTGCAATCAGAGCGGATCCGATTCCATCCCCGGACTCATCTGATACTTTTCCATGCAAAATAGTCATGAAACGCCTCAGGCTGAAATCGAGCGTGACGGTCCCGCCTGCCTTCAGCGCTCCGGTTAAGGCAATCCTGGTTTCATAACCCGGCTTGCCCGCAATGATGCGGAATCCCGCTTCCGAGGCTCCTGGTTCCATCCGGTAACCGCCGTCCGCCCTGGAAAAAGTCCGGATGCCGCTGCTTAAGTTTTCAATGCAGGCTCCCATCAGTATTTCGCCGGTCGCAGCATCCCTGATCCTGCCCTGCACGGCCGCTGCGTCCCGGGCCAGGGAGAAATAGTTACCCTCGAGAACCTG
>JAFGEX010000391.1 GCA_016931355.1 bacterium | reverse complement strand
GGCCGCATGGGGTTCGAAAACCCACATCACGCCCTCTGTGTCGTCAATGGCCTGTGTGCCCTGCCCCACGTTTGTGAAATCCTCGCGCCGCTGCCAGCGCCAGGCTGTTTCGTCCTGATAATGCCTGTATATCCGTCTGTAAAATTCGCGGGCGAGTCCGCCGACAGCACCGGTCCGCCCCGCATCAGTCCAGCCCAGCCCGCTGGACGAGAGTCCGCCGAGGTGCTGGTCCGGGCTGACGAGTATCACCGTCTCGCCCATTCGCGCCGCCTGCACAGCGGCCGCAACGCCGGCGGAGGTCCCGCCGTAGACGATTAAAGAGGCACGATGGGGCCTTTGCGCACAACCGACGATCAGCAGGGCGGAAAAAATTAGGATATTTCGCTGTTTCATTCTTTGCTCCCCTGGATTTGTCTCTCTGTCAAGCCCGCCCCTGACCTCGCCGGGCTGCACAGCCGAGGGGTTTCTGATATGGAGTTTCCGCTTCATCGCGGGCTGTGAAGCGCATGGGTCGCCCCGGATTAAAGCTCCCCGCCGCTTGCAATGGGATATCTTCGATCTTTCGGAAAAAGGATATTACGAATCGCTCGTTTTTCCCGCGGGGAATACACCCGCTGGCAGATTCAACCCCGGCGCGATCAAGGAGCGAAAAAACTACAATGAATGCTCGGATAGAAATTTTCTCATCTCTTTTTCCATGACTTCCGGCCTGTCGTTCCGGATTAAATGACCCGCCCCCTCCACATGAACCAGCCTGCCGTTTGGAAGAAGCGCGGCTGCGTCCATGTGCCTTCTGCGGAATTCTTCTTCTGTGTCTGCCTTCAGAATCAATGTCGGGGCCATGATCTTCGGAAAAATCTCACGCGGATTTCCGAATCCGCCGCCTATCAGGATGTCGATGACATTGGGAACCACCAGTCGTTTCGATTCCGCCCAATGATCGTACGCGAACGCCGTCCATCCAGGGTGATATTCCTTTCGGGCCCTTTCCATGAGCTTCGCCTTCGAGGTAACCGCATTTGTCGCAACCTGATTTTTCCAGTCCGGAATGATATCCACGGTTAATCTTTCAAGCATCTCCTCCATCGGAGGATCTTCCAGGATGACTGCAGCCGGCAGATCCGGATATGAGGCGGCGGTGAAAGCGACCACGGAACCGCCCATGGAATGACCGACGAGAATCGGCTTCTGAATGTCAAGGGCGCGGATGAGTCCGACCAGGTCCTGCATGTGCGCTTCCAGAGAATACGGCCCTTCCGGTTTTTCCGAAAAACCATGCCCTCTCGCATCGTACAGGATGATATCGTAGTCGTTTTCAAATTCAGCCGCAAGATCCGCCCAGTTCAAACCGTAGTCGGTAATACCGTGAGCCATGATCATCACAGGTTTTCCCCTCTTGCCGGCCCGCCAGTAATGCAGGCGAAGGCCGTTGCTCCGGACGGAGTTGGACTCCCAATAACGATAGGGGAGAGGTTTCACGGTCGAGACATCAGGCTTCCTGCAGGCCGCGAAAAAAGTCAGAACCGCCAGCCAGTAGTGTAAACGCATATCCTCCCTCTTCAGTTAAAGGCCTGCTCTTACATTGCGGATTAAAACACGAAGGTCATGATGGCCCGCGGCGAGGCAGAGGCTTTCAATGCCTTGCCGTCCACCCAGAGCTGAAAAATACGATCCGCATCGCTCAAATTCAGGACCACGACAGCCGCCTTCCCATCCGGATTGAGAAACGCAGTTGCCAGAAAATCATCGTT
This sequence comes from bacterium, assembly GCA_016931355.1. GTDB lineage: Bacteria > Zhuqueibacterota > QNDG01 > QNDG01 > JABMRT01 > JAFGEX01. Next base: position 10,042 of record JAFGEX010000391.1, on the reverse strand, counting down.
GTTGGAGGTGCAGGCGATCCGCCTGGCGCCGGGCTTGATGAAACGGGAGAAATGCCCGAAATAATAAAACGGCGGATTGAAAGCGAGTTCACCGGTCTGTGTGTCCACGGTGACGATGCTGGTTCCCCCCAGGCCTCCGGCATGCCGCGGCCCGCGGTTTTCATCGAGGAGCATGTTCCAATAGGTCCAGCCGTTGGTCCAGTTGTTCAAATCCAGGATCATGTTTTTGGCGATACGCACGCCGGTTCTCCAGTCCCCGCCCATTCCAGCTTCCGTGTAGATGAGTTTCTTGTCCGGGAATGCGTCGTGTACCATGCGGACATTGTCGAAGTGGTCGCCTACATAATAATGAAAGGCCAGGCCCCAGACATATTGGGAGGCTTCGGGATCATCATAAACAACCTCCGCCCGCTGGTACATGATCCCCCTATTATGATCCCAGATCATGAGCTTCAGATCTCCCAGGCCGTCTCTCCGGAGTGTGGGCCCGAGAAAATCCCGCACGAAATCACGTTCCTCCCGGGCCGTGAAAATGCAGGATTCCCAGACCTGCACGGCCATGGGCTCGTTCTGCACGGTCAGTCCCCAGATGGGGATCCCTTCCTTTTCATAGGCCTTCACATATTTGACGAAATAGTCGGCCCAGGTCTGAAAGTATTCGGGTCTGAGCTTGCCGCCGTGCTTCATTTCGTTGTTCGTCTTCATCCAGGGGGGAGGGCTCCAGGGCGAAGCGTAAATCTTCATGTTCCCTTTCGCGGTTTTCAGGGCCCGTTTGATGAAGGGGATGCGGTATTTTTGATCGTGTTTGATCGAAAAATGCTTCAACTCTTTATCGTCCGCGGCTTCGGCATAGGTGTACATTTCATCCGAATAATCGCAGCTGTGCAGGGTGGTCCGGCACAAGGTGTATGCATTGCCCTGATCCGGATCGAAGCAGGCCTTTAAAAACTCTTCCTGCCTGTCTTTCGGTAATTTTGAGAAGTTGATTGCAGTCGCATCCGTAAAGGCTCCGCCGAAACCCTCCATCTCCTGAAAGGTTTTGTCGATGTCGATCATGATGGTCGGATAATTTTCATCCGGCTGATCGAGCGGCTCGAACGCCCGGAAACCCCGGTCGGCCAGTAAAGCCTTGTTGCTTTCGGCAGTCAAATAGATCTGCGCCTCTTTAAAATCATCCGTTTTCGCTCCGGCCAGGGCAAAAAATGAAAAGACAAGGATTCCCGGAATGAATCTGACAGCGAGCGCATTCCACGCGGCTTGCCACTGGGTAAGCGAGCGCATCCCAATGTTTTTTTCTTTACAGATCGAAGATTCCCCGCCGCTTGCGGCAGAGAGCTTCAATCCGATAGAGGCGGAGATATTCCAATGAATAACCGACATTTTTTTCATGTCATCCTCCAGGGGTTGATGACCACCCCGGGGTTCACCCCGGGGTGGTTTGCATTTTCAACAAGACTTTTTTAAAAGCAAAAGGCTTCCCCCCGGAAGCCTTTTGAATCTGACAGCGAGCGCATTCCCCTCGACTTGCCGAAGGATAAGCGAGTGAATCCAAATGCTTTTTACCCGGCAGATCGAAGATCCCCCGCCCCTTGCGGCGAAGAGCTTCAATCTGACAGCGGACGCATTTCCCGCGGCCAGCCATGGAGAATGCGGGCGAATACAATCCGATTTTTCCCCGCACATTGAAGATCCCGCTGTTTGCTGCGACAGGCTTCAGCTGGTCAACAGGAGCGACTCCTGCGCAAAGACAAGGAGATCTTCGACGGAGTGGACCCCTTCATTGGGGCGGTCATTTACTGTGATTGAAATCCGACTTCAGCGCCTGAAGATCTTCTTCATGTTCCAATTCATCGGTGAGGATCTCCAGTGCGATGTTGTACGTGACCGGGTCGCTTTCTTTCGTTTCGCGCATCAGCGCGTTGTACACGTCGATCGCGCACTGTTCGCCTTTGATGTTCTGATCCAGGATTTTAAGGACATACGGATCCTCTGGCGCGTCATACCCGCAGTTGTTCTGCTCGAGCCATTCCTTTGGACTGATCGGCGGCGTGCCTCCGAGCTGGATGATGCGTTCCGAAAGCATTTCCGCGTGACGCAGCTCATCGGCCGCATGCTCCATCAGCTCCGCGATGGCTGCGTTCTTCATGGGACCCTCAACGACTTTGGCGCCGATCCAGTACTGGTAATAGGCCAGCCATTCGTCCGCGAACGCCTTGTTGAGAAGCTTGACGATCTTATCGACATTTTTGCCTAAAAGTTCCCTTGCTTTGGTTCCCATGGTCCTGACCCTCCTTTTTATTGCCGGACATGCCGGCCCGATTGTTTGTGGAGAATGCTCTATTGATGTTTAAACAAAATATTAACTTTTTCATTCAATAGCAAGTTTCAATTTATTTGCGCCGATGCTGTGGCCGGCGGCGCCTGAAACGGCCGTTTGATCCTCTATTCCCGGGTGATTGCAGCTTGGCTACAGAAGGTTGTCCATTGAAGCAGTAGGATGACAACATTTTGCTCCCCGGAAAAAGGAGAACTTTTTTGATGATCCCGGGGTCCACCCCGGGGTGGTTTGCATTATTCAAAAAGCGCCAGATCCACGGCATCCGCGATCATCTGATGTCCGGTTTGATTGGGATGGAGATGATCCCCGTCATCGGCCGCAGGCAGGAGGCGGAGGGGATTCGCCGGATCCCGCAGGGCCGCATCAAGATCGATGACTGCGTCGAAACGGCCGCTGCTCCGGATCCATTCGTTCACTTCGGCCCATGCGGCCTGATGGGGCTCCGAATCGTAGAACGAACCGCCGAAGGGGAGTATCGTGGCCCCGTAAACGCGGATGCCTGCTGCATGAGCGCGGTCGATCATCTGCCCGTAGGCCGCGATCAGGCCGTCCGCAGTCGCGGCGGACGCGTCCGCTCCCACGGATGTGCCGATGTCGTTGATCCCCTCCAGGATGATCAGCCATCGCACGCCGTTCTGACCGATCACGTCGCGGCTGAAACGGCTGAGGGCTGTGGGCCCCAATCCGCCCGTCAGCACGGCGTTCCCGCCGATTCCCATGTTCAGAACAGCCACATGCCGCGTGCCCGGATTGTCCTGCAGCCGGATCGCCAGTTGATCGGGCCAGCGGTTCTGCTTGTTCGTGCCTGAACCCCGGCCGTCTGTGATGGAGTTCCCCAGCACGACGACCGCCGCCTCTGCCCCGGCGGTCCGGACATCGATGCCGTTGATGATGTACCAGTGATCCGTCCGCACGGCCTTCGCGAAGTCCACCGAATAGGCCTGGTTGCCGGCGAGGAGATAGGATGTGGTGCGCGAACCCGGATGGCCGGTGATATCCGGTGATGTTTCGCCGAAATGGATGGTGATGGCCAGAAGCGCCCGCGGCTCCAGTGCGAAATTGAAAGGATCCGATGTGACCGAGGTGTCCGGTGGGATGACGACCTCCGGCTTCCCGCCGAACAAGAGTGTGTGAACGGTATTGGAGTCAATGACGCTGCCGCCTGCGGATACGGCGAGGGTCACCGTATCCATGGCCACGGGGCTCGTGCCGAATTCGTTCGAGAACCTGACCCGCAGACAGTCTCCGCCGATCGATACGCAGACGATCTGCCTGAGCGTGTTGTGGCTCAATCCGGGTCTGGGCGGCTTGTTGGCCGGCTCCACGAGCTGCGGTGCAGTGGCCCATGTCCCGACCCATCTCTCAATAGTGCAGGCGAGGATGATAACGAAAATCCCGGCCAATGCCGGCCATGCAGCGATTAAAAAGCGCGCGGAAGGCAAGTGTTTGAATTTAGACATGCTTCGCTTACTGTGGTCAGTAGACATTTATATCCCTTTCATTGATTCATGTCTGCGGTGATTCGATCATGGCGAACAAAAAATATACGGATCGGGATTTCATCTTTATTGCTTTAATTCTTCGACCGCGTTTTGACAGGCGGGATCCCGCTCAAGGAATTTTTGTCATTCCAGGCCGATCATTTCTTGTCGGCGTTGATCACTTGGGATCCGGGCGGCAGAGGCCATGTGTAAAAAATCGGCTGCCCTTTCCTTTTTATTCATCTTTCTCCCCCTGCCTTTTGAGATCCCCCAGGATGATTTTTCATCCTGAGTATGATGCACGGGATCTTCCCGGGATTTTTTTCCGATCAGTCCCTGCAGGCTTGCCCCGGGACAGACAATCGAATACGGATGCCTTGTCCCTCATCAATCTACAATTACCTGAAGGGCCCGGCAGGGAGGTAAAATTCCTGAATAAACCCCTGCTTCGGAAAAACAGGTATCATAACCAGGGAACATGTGATATCTCCGTTGTATTCGATTTCATTCCAGCAGTCCGATGGCATATTCCAGCTGTTTGTCCCTGCCTGCTGCGATATCCGCCTCCGTTTGCTCGATCCGGACGTCCGGTGCGATGCCGAGCCATTCCCAGGGGAGGCCGTCGTAGCGCCTGATGTCAATGAAACCGATGTTGATCGATTTCCCGCTGGGCAGAAAATACAGGCTTTCATCGCCGCCGCCGACCGAGCCGCCGCCCGTTGTGTCGCCGACTGCCGTGACCTGGGGCAGCTGCTTTAAAATTTCCGTGGTGAACTCGCCGGCGCTGAAGGTCGAACCGTTGATGAGCACGACAACGGGTTTGATGTACTGGAAAGACCCCTGCGGCTGGAACGGCGGCAATACCCATTTCTCGCCGTACGTATAGGCGTCGTTTCTGACAAGCGGTTCGCTCAGAAACCGCGTCACGACCGCCTCGACGTTTTGATAAAGGCCGCCTCGTTTTTGACGGATGTCGAGTATCAGCCCCTTTGTGTCCTTTAAATATTCCAGGACTCCCGGGAATTCGTTCATCAAATAATTCTTATGAAAATCCGAAAGAAAAGCATAGCCGATGTTGCCCGGAAGGATCCCGAATTCCACGGCGTTGCTCTCCGTCAACCGGAGCTCCCGGTCAAAATATTGCCTGACGACAAACGGATTGTATCCGTGCCGGTCTTTCCAATGCCGCTGCGGATAGTAGGGATAGACCTCTCCGCCTCCCTTCGTCCTGTAATAGACATGGCCGTCCTTCAACTCGGCAAGCAGATCCCGCAGCACCAGGAAAAAGTCATCCCCCCTCGCACTTTCCGCCCGCAGGCGATAAACGGCATAGATGGAATCCCAATCGATTCTCTTGAATTCGAAATAGGGATATACGCTGTTTATCCTGTTCCATGCCGCCTCAAAATCCTCGACATTCAAATCCGAGTCCGGCGGGGTTACAAGGACGTCTTTACAAGCGGACATCAATAAAATGATGAAGACGAACGACCATTTTTTCATTTTATAATTCATAGGTGACCATCAGGATCAGGTTATCGCTTGCAATATAAAGAGGATCCCAGGAGCTTATTCTGGTTGCTCCCAAAAGATAGGCGGTTTTGATGGATAACTTTTTCGATAGAAAAAAGCGGATTCCCAGGTCCCAGGATCCGTTCAAACCTGAAAACAGAGTCAGCAGCTTGACGGGTGATTCGTCGTTTTCTTCCATGTCCACCATCCTCACACCCAGAGACAGGACGCTGAAATTCAGGGAACTCTCGATGTTGAAACGATCGGAAAGCGGACAGATGAGCCTGGAATCCAATCCGAGTGATATCAACGCTGCTATCGATTGCGCATAATCAAACCCGGAAACAGCGATGTGTTGCTTGTTCGTAAAAACGAAAATGCCGGTTGACGGGCCGACGTAGGCGTTTGCCTTCCCGGATAACAGGGAAAATCCGGGGAGGGGGTAGAGGAATCCCTGCCGCATGGAGAACTGAGTCACGGTTGAGCTGATATTGGCATTCTTTATTTCGGAAGAGGAGCCGAACTCCATCCCGACATGGTACACATAGCTGTCATGCCGGTTTGTCCACCCTGCCTGGACCGTCGGAAGGCTGCCGGAATATTTTTCCCTGGATATATATTCATCCGTATGGGCATGGCTTCCGATGCCGTACGCAAGGGAAAGGCCGGCCGGAAATTTCCTTGTCTGACCCTGCGGTTCCTGTGCATACAGCAGCATGGCAGTCATCAACAAAAGAATCAGCAAAATGCGTGCGGCAGGATTCATCATGCCCCTCCAACGGATTACTGTTTTTGATGTTTTTTCACCAATACGGTTGCGTCAGCGACCGGGCATCCCCTTTTTTGACCGTTTCCCCGACTTTTAAAATCCGGTAGTGGTCGATCGGAATGGTGCAGATTCCGCCGTCCCACTCCCGCAAGATGCCCTTCCAGCTTTTGGAGGGATGGCCCCACAATCCTTCCGCGTAGAGCGGAGTGCCCTGCGCCACGTCCACAAAAACGGCGCCGTATTCCTGCAATGCCCCGGCAACAATCCGTTCGCCTTCCGTCAAATCGAACGGGGATAGATCCAGTGCCGGGTCCAGCTGAATGACAGCGCCCTCCGGTATGCCGCCGGGCGTGTATCCATCCGTCCAGCTGGCCGGATACACAAATTCCTGGAAAGCGGCGAAACGCGTTGCGATCGCCAGCTTGTGCCTGATTTTTCCCTTCTTCACTTCGTCAAACAGGATCAATCCGGCTATGGCCGGCACGCCGGAGGCGCGGCTCGGGCCGTGGAAATGTACGCTTTCGCCGTTGATGATGTCAAAACCGGATGTTTTGAACACCCCATCTCCGTTTAAAGAATATTTCATGCCCGTGTTGGATTCAAAAGCGCCGTCTTCCCGCATTCTGAATCCCCACATATCCCAGGCGGTATTTTTCTTCCAGTCCACCACGGCAAAATGGGCATCTTCCTCAGGATCCGGAACCGCATTGTCCGGGATCGGAACCTTTTCTCCGAATCCGGGGCCGTGGCCGAAAGTCTCTCTTTGCGTAACCCAACCTTTTTTCTCGCGCTCACTCAACCGGTGTTTGTGAAGGGTATAAGCCGGCGTTGTTTCATCCGCTTCATAGACCGGGATCGTCCATTTGAACACATTGATCCCGATATTCGGGGTGTTGGGCTCTGTTTTGAGAAGCGCAATCCATTCCCCGCTGCGGGCATCGATTTCAGGATTGCGTTTGATGGGTTGATTCCAAAAACTGGATTCATGAAAGAACCGTTTTACATGTTCTTCCGCATCCGTCCGTCTGGAACAGGAACTTAAAAGCGCCGAGCAAATGGCAATCATCAGGATTCGGTTCATTTTCTTTTCCTTCGACTCTTGGTCCGCTCTATTCCAGCATTTCACCGAGCTCGATTTCCCCCCAGTTGAAGGGCGGCTGATTTGATCCCCACGGATCCGATTTGCCGATCCAGCGAAGCCCGTTCGAAGCCTTGACGCTGCCGCCGCTGGATGTCACGCCCGGAGGAAAATGCTCGCCTTCATCCCGGTCGTTGAATCCGCCGGAAAAGCCCAGGCGTGTACCGGCCTCCGGTTCACCGGGCAGCCCGCCTCCAAATTCGCTCCATGGAATGAACCATTCCTGGGCTTTGAGAAAATAACCGGTTTGAATATTTTCGATTTCAATGCCGAACCGGTCTTTCGCTTCCGAAAAGGCATAATAGGTTGAATGCATATCCCAGGGATCGGCAAGACCCCGTTTGAAGCCCGACGGTCTTGCCTTGTCCGTTCCGCATGCAACCTGATATTGCTTTGTCGTAGAGGTCAATCCGAAACTGCGTGAAATCAACAGCCCCTTGTTCAGGGGATCGGAGATTGCCTGGATCGAGCGGCTGTCCATCAGTATGTCCACTGCGTCAAAATGGAGATAGAATTGTTCGTTTTCCGTGCCGGCCAGTTCGTCCGGCCATGCGGCATCATTGTCGTCGTTGATCTCAAAGAGCAGGTAGATGCCGTCAGCCCCGTAGGCTGCCCTGACCGTCATGTTGCAGTCATGCGTCAGGACAAAATTAAACGCCGCGTCTTCCCTGGCATTTTCCCGCTGCGTCATTTGAATGCAGTCTTTTTTTTCATCGATCATTTTCCAGAACGGGGACAGTGCATGATCCTCTGCTGAAAATTGTCTCTCCATTTCAGCGCTTAATCCATAAGCCACCAGAATACTGTCCTCAGGATCAGGAGAGGTGCATTCCACCTTGACGCCTTGGTTTTTGGAGCCGGCATTTGTCTTTTTTTCGTCGGATCGCGATCGGGGCTGCCCGACCTTCCAGTCCTTTTCCGGATCCTGCACGAAAAAGTGCATGGGATCGCAGGTGCTTTGAATCCCGTTTCTGTCCGTTGCGAGGGCAGTTAGACAATAGACAGGATTTTGCTTTTCCAGGACAATGGAGATCTTCGGATCGTTCCCGGCTTCCGCTTCTCCCAATTTCTCGGCTCCGTTGAAAAATTCGATTTTCCGCCAATCGGGAAATTCTCCGGCGTCGCAGAGTATCGTCAGTTTGTTGCCCGGGGAAGCCACAGGTCCGCCGAGACTGAACATGGTGCCGGGATCGGTGTGCGGATTGTAGATGCGGTCGAATTCGCGGACTTTGATTTTGAGCAGATTATGATGCGTGGCAAGGCTTCGGTAAACATAGGCCATGTTCCTGTTCAACAACCAGCCGGCTTTTGCCCGGTCTCCCGGATAATCGGGAAAAGCGGCTGTTTTGACGAGTCCGGATTCCCAGCTGTCCAGATCAGCCAGCCATCCGTCTTTCTCTTCGATATCGATGAGCTGGATCAGCCCTTTCGATGGATTCGCATTTTTCGGGTACCGCGCAGCAACGGATTGTTCGACCAGTTTCATGTAAACATCGAATGAGAACCCGTCCTCATGGCCCTTGAGCTCCAGCGCCCAGGCCCACAGCGCACCTTTCGCGCGGGCTTTCTTCACGAGTTCGGCGGTACGGTCGATGCCGCGTTGACCGATCAATGCATCGAACTTGCCCATGATGAATATTCCGGGCACCTGAAGCGCAGCGGAGACCGGTTCGGCCGGATTGTAGCCTGCGGAAACATTCGCGATAAAGCAGACGGCTCTTTCCGGCGCATGGTTGACGAAACCGTATGTCGCCGCCCCTCCGTTTGAACTCCCGTACATCACAAACGGGATATGGGCCAGCTCCGGGTGAAATCCCATTCCGGCAAACCCTTCCAGGGCGGCAAAAAAAACTTTGGCTCCTTCATCATACGCTCTCCGCCCCGGGAAGTTATGCAGACCGGCGACCGCGAATCCCAGTCGCATGGCGAAGGCGCGGATATTCTCGTCCCGTGCGAAATCCCGGCTGTCCCCCGAACCTCCGCCGTGCCCGGAAATCATGACTCCTCTCACGGGCTTTGTGTCCGGCGGAATCCACAGCTTGATCATCTTCACACCTTCCGCATCCCGGAAATCGTAATAGGAGCCGTCCCAGGATATCCGGTCTCCGTTTTTCAGGGAAACGATTTCAGCAGTGACCGCTGTTGAAAAAAGCATCAGTCCGGCAGCGATCGTGAAAAGGATGTTTGGAATTTTTAAATAATCCGGATTCATGAGATTCTCCTTTCTGAGCATCCTATCTTGTAAATATCAGATCGGAGCTGCACGCCTTCAGGAGGCTGTTGAAAAGGCCGGATATCGGCGGACCTTATATCCGCTTGAGCCAAAATAGCGGGATTCAAATCCGGCTGCTGACAAAATGGGCGCATTCCCGGTGCCTAGCCGCCCGGACCTTCCATGGGAGACAGGAGCACCCCGGCCTGATCCCTGATATCTGCCGGAGGGATCCCCGGCGCTTGATCTTCAGCTTCGATGAAACCCGTCCCAATCAGGCTTCCCGTCCGCCTCCTCATTTTAATAAAACGGCTTTTCCGGTTTCGGATAATCCGCCAACCTTCAATCTGAAAAAATAGCTTCCGCTTGAACAATCCTTTGGCTGCCAGGCGGCTTCGTGTTCGCCTGCGGCTTGCGGTTCATGTACCACGGTTTCAACCTTTTTTCCGTGAAGATCGTAAACCGTCAGGATGACGAAATCCGGTTTGGGGAGACGGTACCGGATCCGGGTGGCCGTGTTGAAGGGATTGGGATACGCTTCAAACAGCCGGAAATTCCCGGGTGTTCCGTGCAGGGCCTCCGCCGAGGCGTT
>JAFGEX010000390.1 GCA_016931355.1 bacterium | reverse complement strand
TGCAGACCGGCAAGGACGGTGTGGCCGTTTCGCTTCGCAGTTCGGGCAGGAAGCCCACCGCTGCGCTTCCACCCGAGAATGCGGACAAGACACGCTGGATGATCGACCGCATCATCCTTGACCCCGGACACGGCGGAAAGGATCCCGGCGCCATCGGCCCTTCCGGACTCAAGGAGAAGGAAATCAATCTGGATATCGCCCTACGGCTTAGAAAGCTTCTCAAGGACAAGGGCCTGGAAGTCCTGATGACGCGGGACAGCGACACATTTCCGTCCCTCCAGGACCGGACGCGTTTTGCAAATGCCAACGGGGGGAAACTGTTCATCAGCATTCATGCGAACACGAATCCCAAGAAATCCATCCGGGGTGTTTCCACCTACCTGCTCGGAAACAAGAAAACGGAGCAGGCCCTGGCCGTGGCGGAGAAGGAAAATTCCGTGATCGAACTGGAGGAAAGCCAGGAAGCCTACCGGGAGCTGCAGAACGCCGCCCATATCCTGAACGCCATCGCCCAGAGCTCCTATCTGAAGGAGAGCGAGGATCTGGCGCAGATCGTCAACAACGAGATCCATGTCCGGACGCAGATCCCGGACCAGGGGGTTTACCAGGCCGGTCTCTTCGTACTCATGGGCGCAGCCATGCCGCGCATCCTGGTTGAAACCGCCTTTCTTTCCAACTCCTATGACGAACGGCTCCTCAAAACCCGGAGCTTCAGGCAGAAGGTGGCCGAGGCGCTGGCGAGCAGCATTATCCAGTTCAAGAAAAAATACGAACAGGGCCTATGATTTCCGGCACGGATCCGCTGAATAAAAGACCGATCGGTATTTTCGACTCGGGCGTCGGAGGCCTGACCGTGGTGAAGCAGGTGATGGACGCGCTTCCCTGCGAGGCGATCGTGTATTTCGGCGATACGGCGCGCGTTCCCTACGGGACAAAATCGGCCAGGGCGGTTCAGGCGTTCGCAGTCCAGGACACGGAGTTCCTGCTCCGGCAGAACGTCAAGATGGTAATCGTCGCCTGCCATACGGCCTCCTCCGTAGCCCTCACATCACTGGCCGGCCGCTTCGATGTCCCGATACTCGGTGTCGTGGAGCCGGGAGTCGATTCGGCCTTGAAAAACACGAAGAACGGGAAGATCGGCGTGATCGGCACGCGGGGTACGATCGCCAGCAGGACATACGAGGAGCAGCTTTTAGCAAAGGATCCGGGCGTGCAAGTCTTTCCAAAGGCCTGCCCCTTGTTCGTGCCGTTCGCGGAGGAAGGCTGGCTGGAGGGGGAGATCATCTTCAAGGTGGCGGAAACTTATCTCAAGCCGTTCCGGGAGAGCGGCATTGACACCCTGATACTGGGATGCACCCATTATCCCCTTCTGAAGCGCGTTATCGCGCAGGTGCTGGGAGAGGGCGTTGCCCTCATCGATTCCGCAACCGAAACGGCCCGCGTCGTCCGGAAGCGGCTTTATGAACTGAAGATCGCGAATGACAGCCAATCCGTTCCGGAACATCGATTTACGGTGAGCGACATACCGGAACCTTTCCGGGATGTCGGGGAGCGTTTTCTCGGCAAAAAACTGGGGCGTATCGAACAGATCGATCTTGAGAAAGTCCAGGCATAAAAAAAACTTGCATCTGAATATTCGATCAAGTATATTAAAAATTCTTGTTGAGTTTGATGGGGCAGGTTCCAATGAAACGCCCCGGCGGCACGCTGCAGGCTTGACCGGTGGTTCTGTCGGAGGGGGAGATTTACGACTATGGGCTAAACCTCCCTGACAGCCGGCGGGAGGGAATACGTCCATCGGCCGTTTGAAACCCCGCGGCCGGTTTCGGATATTTTTCTCGCCGTCAGGCGCTTGGAACCTTTTTTGGATAGGAATGTTCTGCCGCCGGTTCACTTTAAAAGCCGGAAAACGGCAGACGGACTGTCTTGTGACCTGAAACGATTCGCGTTTATCTTTTGAGGAGATCCGTATGCGGGGCAAGTTTCTAGCAAAAAACCTGTTGATTCTGGCGCTTCTGGTATGGTCGGGCATTTCGCTCTGGCCGACCTATAAAATGCAAAGCATGGAACCGGATGTACGCGCCCGTATGGAATCCGAGGGCAAGCTTAAGAAGATCACGGGCAAAGCCATACGGCTGGGCCTGGACCTGCAGGGCGGGATCTATCTGGTTTACGAGGTGGATATGCCCTCCCTGGCCGAAAAGAACGCCGGCAACCGGGACAGCCGTTTCGAAGAACTTTTCCAGAAGGTGAAGGAGGAGGCTGCGAAAGGGGATGAAAGCTTTATCCCGGTGCTCGGCCGCGTTTTCCAGGAGGCCGGCATACCCCTTCACCGGTACTGGGGTTCGCGGGATGATTCAGACGAAAAAATCCTGCGCGAGATGGAAAAGGAGTCCAGGGATGCCCTGGACCGCGCCATGGAAAAGCTGCGAAACCGCATCGATCAGTTCGGCGTCTCGGAGCCGAGCATTCAGAAAATCCGCGGGAACCGCATCCTGATCGAACTGCCGGGCCTTTCGAACGTCCAGCAGGCCAAAGACCAGATCGGCAAGACGGCATTGCTGGAGTTCCGTCTTCTGAAGGATCCGCAGGTTTACGGGGATGTCCTGGACCGCATTGACAAGGCGGTCGCCAGGGAAAAAGGGATACTGTCTGCGGATACGGCCGCTTCCGCCGAACAAATGGCAGTCAAACCGAAGACGAGCCAGGACACGGTGCTCAGCGTGAACGAGCTTTTCGGTGAAACCGATGAAACGCCTGCGCCCGCAGCGACCGGGGATTCGATCATCGTGGACCAGAATATTTTCCAGAAGAACCCGTTCTATGCGCTTTTTCGGAACGCCCGCATGCAGGGCAGGGAAGTGGCCGCGTCCGTCAACAACATCCGGGCCATCGAACAGATCCTGGCAAAGCCTGAGATCCAGAAGCTGATCCCCTCCGATGCGGAGTTTCTGTGGTCGTCGGAGACCTTCAAGATCGGGGATGAGGATTTCCGCGAGCTCTTTCTGGTCAAGTCGGAGGCCGAGCTGACCGGCGACCATTTGACCGACGCCCGGGTGACGATCGGATCGGATGTCAAGAACGCAGGCCAGCCGGTCGTCAGTTTCGCCATGGACCGGAAGGGCGGGAGGGATTTCGCGAGGATCACAGGCGCGAACCTGCGCAAGCGCCTGGCCATTGTTCTGGACGGCCGAATCGTATCCGCGCCCGTGATCAACGACCGCATCCCCAATGGGAGGGGCGTCATTGAAGGGGTTGGAAAAATGGATGAGGCCAACTGGCTCGCGATCTGTCTGAGAATCGGAGCCTTGCCCGCCAATCTGACGATCATGGAGGAGCGTTCGGTGGGCCCGACGCTGGGTCAGGATTCCATCAACCGGGGAAAAACCGCAGCGATTGTCGGAACGCTGCTGGTCATCCTGTTCATGGCCGTTTACTACCGGCTTTCAGGGTTGATCGCCAACATCGCGTTGCTTCTCAATGTCTTTTTTCTTCTGGCCGTCCTGGTCCAGTTCGGATTCACCCTGACCATGCCCGGTATCGCCGGCATCGTCCTCACCATCGGTATGGCGGTCGATGCCAATGTTCTGGTCTTTGAAAGAATCCGGGAGGAACTCCGGACGGGAAAGACCGTCCGGGCTTCCATCGAGGCCGGCTATTCCAGAGCCTTTTCAGCGATCATCGACTCCAATATCACGACGCTTCTGACGGCATTCGTGCTGTATCAATTCGGAACAGGGGCCGTGAAGGGATTCGCCGTGACGCTTTCCATCGGCATTGTGGTCAATATGTTCACGTCCCTGTTCGTCACGCGGGTGATCTTCGAGCATATCACGTCGCGCAGAACTCTGACCAGGCTCAGCATCTGACCGGTCTCCCGCCGGGCGCGGGAAGGCATGCGGTTTTTCATTCAGAAAGGGTCCACCATGCAATTTTTCAAGACTCCCAATATTGATTTCATCGGCAAGAGGAGGAAATTTTATTTCCTGTCGCTTGTTCTGTTCCTGGCCGGCATGGCCTCGATCTTTCTGCACAAGGGGATTCAGTACGGCATCGATTTCAAAGGCGGCACCTCCCTGGTGGTCCGGTTCGAAAAGCCCGTCACCATCGGGCAAATACGGGACGCCCTGTCCGGCGTCGGCCTCGGCGGGAGTGAAATCAAACGTTTCGGTGCGGAGTCCGAATTCATCATCTACTCCTCCCAACAGGGCGCCATGAATGCGGCGGATGCGGCGGACCTGGTCGATGAAGCCCTGAACAGCCAATTTCCGGATAACCGGCATGAACGTCTTCAGGTCGATACCGTCGGTCCGAAAATAGGGCAGGAACTGCGGAAAAAGGCTTTCATGGCCGTCTTTTTTGCGCTGGTGTTGATGCTGGTGTACATCAGCATCCGTTTTGAATGGGTTTTCGCCGTCGGTGCGGTGTCGGCCCTTTTTCATGACGTGCTGATCACGCTGGGATTCTTCTCCATCATGGGTTTTGAGCTTTCGCTAAAGGAGATTGCGGCATTTCTCACGCTGGTGGGGTATTCGCTCAACGACACCATTGTGGTTTACGACCGGATCCGGGAGAACCTCAAGGTATTCCGCAACGACGAGCTTTCCGTCGTCATGAATAAAAGCATCAACCAGACACTGAACCGCACCGTCAACACGGGCCTGACGACGCTGCTCGCTGTGGCGGCGCTTTATCTGCTGGGCGGTGAAGTGGTACGCGGATTCGCGTTCATCATGCTTTTCGGCATCCTGATCGGGACGTATTCGTCGATTTTTGTGGCCGCTCCGATCGTCGTCGAATGGCAGGCCCGCCACGGGGGAAGACAGGAACTCCGCATGGGGAAGAAACACAAAAGCCTTTGAGCCTGCCGGCGGGCAGTTTCTTTTATCGAGACCGCGGAGCAAACGGGCGTACAGAATGATGATTTTGACCTCATGATCGAAGATTCCCCACCGCCTGCGGCCGAACGCTTCAATCCACCTTCAACGCAGAGGCATCCCATGGATTTCAATATTCGCGAAACCAAGGGGATCCTGATCATTTCCCTTTCCGGAGACATGATCGGGGGACCGGACGCAACGCAGCTTTCTGAACTGTTGCATGAAAAAGTCAATGCGGGCGAGACCCGCATCATCGTCGATCTCCGGAATGTCCAGTACATGAACAGCTCCGGCCTGGGTATTCTCATCGGGGGTGTTTCCGCTGTGCGCAGTCACGGCGGCGATCTCCGGCTTCTCCATCTCAATGAAAAACCCAGAAAGGTGCTCGAGATCACCCAGCTGGACCGGATTTTTAAAATTTTCAGCAGCGAGGCGGAGGCGGTTGAGAGTTTCCAAAACAGATAGAAGGGTTCAGGTCATTCTCGGGATGCAGTGGGGGGATGAGGGCAAGGGAAAGATCGTGGACCTTCTCGGCGAATCATCGGATGTGGTGGCCCGTTTCCAGGGAGGCGCCAATGCGGGCCACACCGTGCGATTCGAAGGCCGGAAATACATCCTGCATCTGTTGCCGACAGGCATCCTGCGGCCGAATATCCAATGCGTCATCGGAAACGGCGTGGTCATCGATCCGGATTCCCTGATGGAAGAGATCCGGACGCTCGGGGACAGCGGCATTGAAACGGCCGGGCGGCTGTGGATCAGCCATCGGGCTCATATCATCCTGCCGCAGCATAAAATCCTGGACCAGATCTCAGAGGATATCCGGACAGGCCAGAAAATCGGCACCACGGGGAGGGGGATCGGTCCCGCATATGCGGACAAGGCGGGCCGGCTGGGCATCCGGATGGGGGATCTATTGGCGCCGGAAGGGATTCTGGCGGAGCGTGTGAGCCAGCAGGTGGAAAACCGGAACAATCAGATGAGCAGCCTCTACGGCCGGTCCGGACCCGGGAGCCGGGAGGTCCTGCTTCTCCTGGAACGCCTGCGGGAGAAGGTACGGGATTGCATCACCGACACCCGGATCTTCCTGAACCGCGCCATCGGCGACCAAAAGCGCATTCTTCTGGAGGGCGCGCAGGGCGCCATGCTGGACATTGATTTCGGGACTTACCCCTTCGTCACCTCCTCGAACACGACCGTGGGCGGTGTTTTCACGGGCCTCGGCATTGCGCCGCGGGAAATCGGACATGTTTTGGGCGTGCTCAAGGCCTATACCACGCGCGTGGGCAACGGGCCCTTCCCGACAGAACTGACGGGCGGATTGGGCGACAGCCTGAGGACCAAGGGCGCCGAGTTCGGTTCCACCACAGGCAGGCCCAGGCGATGCGGCTGGTTTGACTCGGTCGTGGCCCGATACGCAAGAGAGATCAACGGCGTTGATTCTGTGGCCCTGACCAAACTGGATGTGCTGGATGAGATGAAGGAACTCCGCATCTGCACGGCCTACAAATGCCGGGAAGAGGTCCTGGAGGATTTCCCGGGCAACTGCGATCTGTTGGACGCCGCTCTGCCCGTTTATGAGACCCTGCCCGGCTGGCAAAAACCGACCGGCGATATTCGGGAATTCGGAAAACTCCCGGCAGAGGCCAGGAAATACATCGAACGCATCGAACGCCTGGTGGGCGCCCCGGTAGAGATCGTGTCCGTGGGATCAAGCCGTGAACAGAATATTTTTCGATGAAGGATATTGACAACCAGATAAAAAATGATTAAGTTAAATGACTTTTGGAGGGTGTAGCTCAGCTGGTAGAGCAACGGCCTTTTAAGCCGTGGGTCCAGGGTTCGATTCCCTGCACCCTCACAAAAAGGCCATTGCGCCCATAGCTCAATTGGTAGAGCATCTGACTCTTAATCAGGGGGTTCTAGGTTCGATTCCTAGTGGGCGCACAAAAGGAGCAAATCTCAGGAGGCTCGTCTGTCCGCGGGCCTTTTTCATTGTTTCCCCATTTGACATCCTGGCCGGATTTCTTTATCTTTTGAAAACAGCGGGGGAAGAGTGAAGGTTTTTGGGCGGATTCTGCTTTTCATTCTGCTTGCAGGCGCCCCCTGTGTGCGCGGCGACGGGAGGCGGATCTCAGCAGGCGTTTCTGCGGGCATCGGGATGCCCAAGCTTGCGCTTTCCGAATACCATTCGCCCTTGTCCATCCTGTCCGGACTGATGATTCATGTTTCTCCCCCCGGCCCGTTGGACCTTCAGATCAACGGTTTCGGATTGACCACTTTCAGTCTCGGTAAAGTGCACGGAACGGGCGACGATCCCCGATTCGACCTTGCGGCGGTCACCCTGGACGTTATGAAGTCCGTGGGCGGCGCATGGACGAGGTCTTCCTTCATCCTGGCAGGCGCGGGGAA
This sequence comes from bacterium, assembly GCA_016931355.1. Lineage (GTDB taxonomy): Bacteria > Zhuqueibacterota > QNDG01 > QNDG01 > JABMRT01 > JAFGEX01. The sequence goes on along the minus strand of JAFGEX010000390.1, from coordinate 895 downwards.
ATACCGTGTCCGGCAGAATTCGGGCACGGAGACCTGCACCGGATTGCAGCTTGGCCTGGTGAGCGGATCCCGTGTGGGCGCCATGAATGCCTTTTTCGAAGTCCGATGGCATCTCCTGCTTCATTCCGGGCCGGATCCGCAGGTTCTCACCCTGACCCTGGGGCTTCGTCTCTGACATGGCAGCCGGACTGTATCGAGCCCGCTTGAAGGCCTATAGGAGAAGGATCACCTATTCCGACCGCTTCCTGACCCTGCTTTCCGGCCTGATTGTCTTTTTAATCAGATGTTATCTGCCGCTGCTCAGGATCCGGATGGTTTATCATCCCGCGTTTATTGCCTTGGACCGCACAAAGGCCTTTTATGGATTCTGGCACGGCCGCCTGCTGCTCCTCGCCCCGGTTTTCGGGAAGTGGAAAATAACGATCATGACGGACTTAAGCTGGGCCGGAGGGCTTCTGGCCAGGATTCTTGCCCGTTTCGGATACACGGTTGTCCGGGGATCCAGCAAGCGGCAGGGATTCGAAGGGATCATCCGCATGAAGAAGGCGGTGGAGCAGGGGACAGGCGGCGCCCTGGCTGTGGACGGGCCGCATGGGCCTGGTTTCAGGTCCAAGCCCGGCATTCTGTACCTGGCGCGGAAACTCGGCTATCCTGTCGTGCCCCTGACCTTCGGATGCAGCCGCTATTGGACGCTCCGCACCTGGGACCGCGTGATCGTCCCCAAACCCTTTTCCCGTTGCCTGCTCGCACTCGGGGAGCCCCATGCACCCGGCCGTTTCAGGGGCGATGCGGACACGGAAACCCTCGATCAAATCCTGATGCAATGGTCAAACCAAATCGACAACAGGGCCCGAAGGGGGACATAGAGACTCAGATCCAGGTCCGGTCCTTTGAT
>JAFGEX010000389.1 GCA_016931355.1 bacterium | reverse complement strand
GAAAATGCGGCCCAGCATGTCGTCCGAAAAGGCGACCTGCATCGGATGCCCGAGGAAACGGACCTCGTCGCTCGTGGAGATACCGCGGCTTCCGGCGAACACCTGCAGGGAAACCAGGTCCTGTTCGAGCTTGATGACCTGCGCCAGGGACTTCCCCCGCCTGGAGGTGATTTCCGCCAGTTCGTCGTAGGCCACACCCGGGGCCTTGACCGTGATCACATTTCCGGAAACGCTGAGTACCTTGTTGTAAACCTTACGCATGGGCCGTCATCCCCTCGATCAACGATTCGATGGCTTTTTCCTGTTTCTTGAATTCCGGCGAGTGCATCTCCATGTAGTTCCAGTCGATGAACTTCTGCCTCAGTTCATAGAAGAAGTTGCGCGCCGCCTCCTTCTCCTTGAAGGCGAATCCGGTCTTCAGGATTTCAAGTATCCTCCCGGAAACGTATTTCTGCCGTTCCGGGGACGTGGCTGCGTCCACCTTGTCAAAGGCGTTCTGCTGGAGGTACACGGCGTCGAGGAACTCGGACTTGAGATAGACCACGAAATCCTCGAGCGAGGTGCCCTCCTCCCCGATGACCATCATCATCTGATGCACCCCCCTGCCTTTGAACAGGAACTCCCGGCATGCCTCGACGGTCCCGGCCGGCACGGCGCTTTCGTACTTGGACCAGCTGTCCAGGGGATCAATGGCCGGGAAGCGCCGGGCATTGGACCTTTCGCGGGACAGGCCGTGGAACGCGCCCACGACCTTGAGCGTGGCCTGGGTCACCGGCTCCTCGAAATTGCCTCCTGCCGGGCTGACCGTGCCGCCGATGGTCAGGCTGCCCTTTTCCCCGGAATCCAGAACAACCAACCCGGAGCGCTCGTAAAATTCCGCGATGCGCGATTCCAGGTATGCGGGGAAGGCCTCTTCCCCGGGAATTTCCTCGAGCCGGCCGGACAGCTCGCGCATGGCCTGCGCCCAGCGCGATGTGGAATCCGCCAGGAGCAGGACGTCCAGTCCCTGTTGCCGGTAATATTCGCCCAGCGTGGCGGCCGTATAGACGGAGGCCTCGCGGGCCGCCACGGGCATGGAGCTGGTATTGGCGATGATGATGGTCCGCTCCATGAGCGAACGGCCCGTGCGCGGATCCGTCAGCTCCGGGAATTCCCTCATGGTTTCCACGATTTCCCCCGCCCGTTCCCCGCATGCGGCAATGATCACGATGTCCACTTCCGCGTAACGGCTGGTGATCTGCTGAAGCACTGTTTTCCCGGCTCCGAACGGACCCGGGATGCAGTAGGTCCCGCCCTTGGCCACAGGGAAAAATGTGTCGATGATGCGGACCTTGGTGATCAAAGGATCGGTGGGCAAGAGCTTTTCTCTGTAGGCACGAATGGGGATCTTAACCGGCCAGGCGAACTGCATGCTGAGTTCAGCCGTGTTGCCGCGCTGGTCCTGCAGGACGGCAACGGATTCCCGCACCGAATACTCCCCCTTCGGCTTGATGGATTCAACGGTCCATTCGCCCTGCCAGTCGAACGGGACCAGGATGCGGTGCTCGAATTGTGTTTCCGGAACAGATCCCACCTGATACGCCCTGCGCACCTTGTCGCCCTTCTTGACCGAAGGCGTGAAATGCCATTTTCGATCTCCTCCCAGGGGGTCGAGCACGACGCCGCGGGGCAGGAAAAAACCGAACTGCTCGGCCAGCTCCGGGAGGGGATTCTGCAGGCCGTCGTAGATCTGTCCCAGAAGACCCGGTCCCAGCTGTACCGACAGCATGGCGCCGCTGAATTCCACCGTGTCGCCGACCGCAAGGCCTTTGGTGCTCTCGAATACTTGAAGATAGGCGGCATTCTCGCTGATCCGGATCACTTCCGATTTCAACTTTTCCTTGCCCTTGAGGGCGTATCCGACTTCATTCTGAGTCACATTGCCGTCAAAGGCCACGGTGATCATGTTGCCGCTGACTCCCGTGATCCTGCCGTTTACCTGGGTCATACCGTCATCCTGCTTAGGTTTTTAAAGATCTCCATCCCCTTTTCCCTGTCGAAAAGGGACAACCGGTCCAGTATCTGAAGTTTCAGATAATAGGCGCAGAGAAAATCCAGATCAAAATGATGGCCAAAGGTCAGCGCATCAATGTGATCCCATCGATGCTTCAGCAGTTTTTTTTCAACCTCCAGCGGGTTTCCTTCCCGGACAAGGGCGGCCGGGAAAGACGGCCTGTATTCCTGGTTTTCCCTGCGGGCCTTTCTCCACCCTGCGAGTTCCTGCCGGAAATGCCTCTCGAATTCCGCATAGGCCCCAAAAAGCCCGGGATCCTTTCTCCGGATCCCCACATCCATGAGAATGCACCGGCTCAGGGCGCGGTAATCCGCACCGGACATCCATTTGTTCGCCTCGGCCAGAAAGGCCTCAGTTGTGATCCCGGGATCCCGGTCAAAAAACAGCATGGGAAGCTGGGCCACGAGATAATAATGGTCAGCCATTGTTCCGGTCCAGCACTTCCTTCAGCCTGGGTTTCAGAAACTGTTTCAGAGTCTGCGCGATGCTCTCGTCCGTGAAGTCATAATACACGTTCTCCCCGCGCAGGCCGATGCGGAAACCGTGCTCGATGTCCGGGCTGCCGTGCAGAACCAGGGTCTTTTTGAGTTCCTTGCGCGTGCCTGCAAACAGCAGTTTCTCGATGGATGCCAGATCCTCATCGCTCACGGAAATTTCGACGGCCGAATCCCGGCCCCACTGCTCCACAAGGCGGAGAATCATGGCCTGCACCGTTTCCGGATTCAGGGCCCCCGACATCTCCCTCTTGAAAACCCGGTCGAACAGGTCCTGGATCTGCGTCTTGAGCTGCAGAACTGTATCCCGTGCAGCCTGCCGCACGGCCAGCTCCCCGCTTTTCTGAAATTCCTCAGACCTTTTCCCGGCCTCTTCCTCCATGCGGGCCGCCCGTTTCCCGGCCTCTTCCAGGATGCCTTCCGCCTTTGCCTTCGCTTCCCGGACGATGTTCTCGGCCATCTGCCGGGCTTCCTCAACCCCTTCCTTCCTGATCTTTTCGATGATGTTCCCCAGCTGAACGTCCATAAACCGTTCCTTATGATTGATCATCTGTTGATGGGATATGCTCACGTCCTTTTCATGCCGTCTTAGGGCGCATCCCCCTCTGTTTGCCGCAGAGGAAGCGACCGGGCATCCCTGCAACGCATTCCGAAAATGCGTCGCCGTTTTAAAAACCTTCAATCCGCCGGCGCTGCATTTTCCGGGGCCGGTCCCCGGATCTTGTCTCCGGCGTGGGGGACTGTGCAACCGTCTCTTCCCCTGCCCATCGAAATCCCCTGCGGCAAAAGGCGGGGAGCTTAAAGCCGGTTCGATCCGCTGAGGCCGTTCAATCCATGCAGCCTGGGTCTTCTACAAAAGGGATGGAGGCGAAGAGGAAGCGATCATGAAAGGGTCCCGGATCCAAGTCCATCGATCATTTGACGTTTTTGGCGTCCGTTCTTCCTGCCGCGGACGCGCCGCCTGCGGACATGCTGCACTTGCCGTCGAATTGGGCCCCGTCATCCACAACCAGGCGGGAAGCCTTGATGTCCCCGGCAATGGAAGCTTCCGCTTCCATATAGATCTTTCCCGACACGGTTACATTGCCCTTGATCCTCCCCGCGGTCATGAGATTGGCGGCCTCCACCTGCCCGTCGATCTCCCCGTCCCGGCCGACCACCACGGTTTCCGTCGCCTCCACATTGCCCGTCACAGCCCCGTCGATGCGCACGCTTTTCTGAACGCGCATATCGCCTTCCACCACCGTCCCCTTTCCGATGATGGTATTGAGTTCCCCTCCGCGTGTAAAGTCATCGTTGCTCTTCACCTGATTCTCCTTGTCCGTTTGCGGACCCTGCGCCGGGTCTCCGTCATTTCGAAGCGGCTTTGATTTCAAAGAGAACCTGTTCCGGATCGATCGGATTGTTGTCCTGCCATATTTCAAAATGGAGATGAGGCGCGGAACTGATCCCGGAACTGCCCAGAAGGGCGATGGTCTGCCCCTTCTTGACCGAGGTCCCCTGCTCGACCAGGAGCCGCATGGCGTGTCCGTAATAGGAGTAATACCCGTTCCCGTGGGACAGGATCACCATGTTCCCGAAATCCGGCGTCCAGTCCGCCAGCAAAACGGTTCCGGAGCCGGCTGCCCGTATGGGAGAGCCCAGCGGCGCAGCCACATCGATCCCGTGATGGCGCCTGCCGATCAGCCAGCTCCCCTTCCTGAACCGGGCTGTGATGAAACCGTCCACAGGCAGCTGGGTGGGCATGTTCTCCGGCCGCATGATCCCCTCGCGAGCCGGAGTCAACAGAACCGCCGCAGGTCGCGCCGCGGCCGCCTGCTGCACATTGGAAAGGGAGGAAGCCCCGTCCGGTTCGGGCTGGTTCACGACCGTGGCCGACCCCTTGTTTTCAAGGGATTCCTGTATCTTCCCGTCCAGACCCAGAGTCTGGCCGAACGCCATCTTGATTTTTTCCTCCATCACCTTGATCTCGCGGAATTCCCGGTATATGGATTCGATGATGGCGTTTCGCGACTTCAGTTCCCGGTTTTCATTCGCCAGGGTGGTGTTGGTCCTGTGCGTCTGGAAGAGGCTGATGTACGCGGCCAGTCCAAGCACAAGATGGACTGCCAGTATCGCGAGCCCGACCGCAAGCCAGCGTCCCTTGCCATAGCTCAGGGTCACGCTCTTCGGATCCCCTTCCCGGTCCGGGACGAACATCAGCGAGAAGAACCGTTTCTGTCCCTTGCGCTTCATGATCCCGTCAATCCTTGATGCTTTCCATCATGTCCGTCAGGCGTTCCAGGTCCTCGGCTGAAAAGTAGGCAATCTCGATCCTCCCCCCCTTGCCCGAGGGGAAAATCCGGACCTGTGTCCCCAGTTTCGTACGCAGCCGGTCCTCGAGTGCTGCGACGCCCGGGTGCTTCGCCTCCTTTTTGGAAAACTTTTGAGCCGGCCTTCCTTCCGCTAGTCTCCTGACCTCATCTTCCAGCTTTCTGACGCTCCAACCCTGCTGGATGCACTTCCTCGCCAGGCGGATCTGCTGGCCCGGGGAAGACAGCGCGCCGACGGCCTTGGCATGACCCATGGATAGTTCTTCCCGGAGCAGGGCGTCCTGGATCACGGCCGGCAGCTTTAACAGACGGATGAAATTGGAAACGGTCGCCCTGTCCTTGCCCACTTTTTTAGCCACTTCCTCCTGGGTGAGCCCGTACTCCTGCTGCAGCCGCTGATAAGCCCTGGAAACCTCGATGGGATTGAGATCCTCCCGTTGTATATTCTCGATCAGGGCCAGTTCAAGCAGCCGGTCTTCCGAATCCACAGCCATGATATAGGCCGGGATGCGTTCATAACCGAGCTCCATGACCGCCCGAAGCCTGCGCTCCCCGGATATCAGCTCGAACCCCTGTCCCTTTTCCCGTATGGTGATGGGTTGAATGATCCCGTTCTGCTCAATGGACTGCTTGAGCTCCGCCATACGCGCAGCGTCGAATTCCATGCGCGGCTGCATGGGATTGACCGATATGCGGGACACCTCGATCTGGCTCAGGCTTTCCAGCCGTGATTTGTCCTCGTTGTCCGGGACCTGCGGGATGAGCGCGTCCAGCCCCCTGCCGAGCCGCTGCTTGGATTTCATGGATGCAGGATCTCCTGGGCCAGGTTCATGTACTGCTCCGTGCCGGTGCAGATCGAATCATACAGGATGACGGGTTTCCCGAAACTGGGCGCCTCCGAAAGCCGGACATTCCGGTGTATGATCGTCTTATAAACCTTGTCCTCGAAATACTTGTGCACTTCCTCCGAAACCTGATGCGACAGGTTGGCCCTGCTGTTGAACATGGTCAGAAGCACGCCCTCGATCTCCAGTTCGGGATTCAGGTTTTTCTGAACCAGGCGTATGGTTTTCAGAAGCTGGCTGACGCCTTCCAGCGCATAGTATTCGCATTGGATCGGGATGAGGACCGAATTCGCGGCTGTCAGGCTGTTGATGGTCAGGAGCCCCAGGGAGGGCGGGCAGTCGATGTAGATGTAATCGTAGTCCTTGCTCACTTCCCGCAGCACTTCCCGGAGCACCTTCTCGCGGCCGATGAGATTGACCAGTTCGACCTCAGCGCCCACCAGGCGTATGGACGAGGGGAGCACACTCAGGTAGTTGATATCCGTCTTGACAATGGCATCCTGGATGGAGCTGTTTTTCAGGATGACCTCGTACGTGCTTTTCTTAATGGTATTGTGGTCGATCCCCAGGCCGCTCGTCGCATTGGACTGGGGGTCCATGTCCACGAGCAGGGTCCGTTTTTCAGCCACGGCAATGCAGGCGGAGAGGTTGATGGCAGTCGTGGTCTTGCCCACGCCGCCTTTCTGATTGGCAATTGCAACAATGCGCGCCACAGGCTCCATCCGTCATAAAAACATCGAACTTTAATATACAATGAAACGGATCGAAATGCAATATGTAAAATCACTTCTTGAGCAGCAGCACCAGGCTTGGATCCATCGGATACCGCCCGAATCCCTCCCCATAGACCGCGAGTCCCCCGGGCAGGGATTCGTCCACCTCGAGCCGGATCCGCAGGCCCCCGGACCGCAGCGCCTTCCGTACCGTTTCCCCCGGGATGCCCGCCTTCACCAGCCAGCCGTAGGATCCCGCCTCATGCAGAAATCCGTCCCTGGGCTGCGCGGCCCAGGACAGGATGCCGCGATGGTCCGCCGGGTCGTCCGGCAGGTCGAAGACGCCGGCACAGGCGCCGTCAATCAGGACGCGCACATGGCTGGGGAAAAGCTTCGAATCGGTCATGGGATAGGCGTTCCGGTTGAGCGCCGGGTCATTCGCTCCCCCCCCTCTCATGTAATCGCCTTCTACTGAGGCCTTCTCATCGCGGTCCTTGGCCAGAAGGGCCTTTGCCGCAAGTTCTGCGCAGAAGACACAGCCTTCAATCGAATCCTCGTCCAGGCCGGAAGGCTTCGGGAAGCGGTATTCAAAAAATCCCGATCCTGCGCCGTTCACCTTGAGCCCGCCGAGCACATCCCATTGCTTCAGGGACCATGCCGCATCCGTGAAGGAGCCGGGATCGAGCCGGAGGATGCGCATGGCCTGTCCGCCGGTCTCGCGCATTTCATCCCTTGCCGCAGGTCCCTCCCGGCTGATAAAAACCGAAAAATTCCTGGCCAGCACCCGTCCGGCGGCGTTTTCAAGAACAAAGGCCAGCACGCCGATGCCGTTCTTCTCCGGAAAGGCGACCTCCACCGGCTCCAGGCTTCCGTTCATCCAGGGCTTGAAAACCAGGGGGCGGCTGGTATCGAAACAGGTTCCTTCATTGCCCAGGTCATCCGTCCAGGACATGCGGATCCGGAGTGTCAATCCGCCGCCTGGGCAACGGTCCGTCATGAATGAAGCAACAAGCGGCAGCCGGATGCTGGAGCCCGGTCTGACGGTCCGGCACAGTTCCCCTTCCGCTGCGATATAAAAGGGAGAATGCAGGTCTTTCAGGGTCATGCCGGGCAACAGGCCTCCGAGCCCCGTTTCCTTGTCCGAACGGTCATACCTGTAATAGCCGTTCCATTCATTGATCACATCGTGATGCTCGGTGTACAGCCAACCGCATATCCCGGGGCGGGCCCGGAATGCGTTGATCATCTCGTGGTAATCCCAGGACCAGTCCACATCGCCCGTGCTCCCCTGGTAGCCCCAGACATTCCCGCATTCGCTGTTGAAAAGCGGCTGCCTGCCCTGTTTCCGTCCGCCGGTGAAATTCCAGGCGGATCCGGGGAATGTCCTGGCTGTAATATCATCCAGGAACGAAGCCCACCTGTATCCGGGCAGATAGGCATGCCAGGAATTGATGTCCGTATTGACATGATCCCCGTTGCAGGGGGAGTTGTCCTCCACCAGCCGGGTGGGATCCAGGGCACGCGCCGTATCCGTCATGGCTGAGACCCAGGCCTGTGTATCAGCCGTGTAACCCGCGTCGCCGGAAAAAAGGCCCCATGTCTCGTTGAACAGAATCCAGGAGAAGATGGAGGGGTGGTTGAAATCCCGCGCGATCATGCCGCGCATGGCCTGTTCGGACTCGCGGCGCATATCCGCATCCGGCATACCCCAGGAATTCGGCACATCCGCCAGAATCAGCATGCCCAGCCGGTCCGCCCAGTACAGTTTCCGCGGATTCTCGATCTTGACATGAATGCGCATGGCATTGAGCCCGATGCGCCTGGATCTCAAAATTTCATCCCGCATGAAGGCGTCGTCCGGAAAGGTGTAGAATCCCTCCGGGTGATAGGCCTGGTCCAGAGTGGCCTGGATGTAAACCGGGGTGTCATTCAGGGCGATATAAGGGAAATCCGTGCCGGGCATGTCCATCACGGAGATCTTCCGCATTCCGAAATAGGAAAAAACAGTATCCGGCCGGATCCCGGACTCAAGAACGGCTGTGGCCTGGTATAAAAACGGATCCTCCAGGGTCCAGAGCCTGGGTTCTTTAACCGGGACATCAAAGGAAATGCCGGAACGGTTCCTGGGAATCGTCCTGCGGACGGATTGTTCCTGCGAACCGGGCCCGCTGATGTGAAGGGAGAAAACGGCATCCCGGTCTGCGGGCTCCTTCAACCTGATGGAAACCCGCACGCGGCCACGGTCGATATCCGGCAGAAAATGCATTTGCGCAACAGCATTGTCGCCCCTCAGCTCCAGATAGGGCGTCTGCCAGATGCCGCGCGCAGGCCCGTATCCCTGCTTGCCTTCGAGCTTGAAGGGATGAGGCGTGTCGTCCACGCGGATGACCAGCCTCCTTTGCCCATTGAAGGCGGCGTCCGGGATTTCGAATTCGAAAGGGGTGTATCCGCCCCTGTGCTCGCCGAGCTTTTTCCCGTCCAGCCAGACGCTCGTGAGCCAGTCCGATGCGCCGATGACCAGAAACACGCGTCCTTTGTCCCAGGATTTGGGCAGGGTCACGGACCGGGCGTACCAGGCGATATCCGCCTCGTCCGCAGTCCCGGACAGGGCGGATCCCCATGGGAACGGAACTTGTATGCTGCGCGCAAAAGGCGTGTTTCCTTCAAACCAGCGTTCCCGCATGCCCGCATCACCCGGATCGAAGCGGAATTCCCAGGCGCCGTTGAGATTCACCCATGCCGGCCTCCGGAAATCCGGCCTGGGATGTTCGGGCAGTGGGATGCCTCCCATGGCCGAAGCTGCCCGAAAAGCCATGCCGATTGCGCATGCAATGTAAAAACCCTGTTTTGAGGACCGCCTTTTCATGGATTGACACCTCCTGTGCAATGAAGCTCCGAGGCTGCGGGCTGCCGGGAGATCTTCGATCTCTGGGTTCACAAAACGCGGCGCACCCTGTACATGCGTCTCAGTGATGAACCGTCCCTGACCCGGCCGCAAGGCGCGGGGCATCTTTCCCCGCCGGATTCCGCAAAACCGCCCGAAGCAGGAAGACAAAAAGCCCCTCGCGTCCATGCCCGTTCCGGGAACTCGAGGGGCGTATGAATAGGCTGAAAACGGCGTACCGTTCAAATCATTTCTTCGGCATTTTCAAAAAAGCCGCATGGGTCTGGTCCTGCCTTTTGATGTGAAAGATGACCACCTTGCCTTTTTCATAGTTTCGAACCGCCTTTTTGTATTCCGAGACGGATTTGACCGGAGTGTCCTCGATCTTGAGAATCAAATCGCCGCGTGCGAGCCCGGCATCCGCAGCCGGGCTGTACCGCCTGACGGACGCGACGAACACGCCTTCATCGTTTTTATAATCCGGATTCTGCGCCTTCACTTCCGCAGTCAGGTTTTCCACCGTGACCCCGAGATCCGGTGCATCGTCAGGGGCTTCGGACACCACCGCTTCCTTGCCGGTTTCCTTTTCTCCAAGCTTGACGGAAATCTTCCTTTCCTTTCCGTCCCTGAGCACGGTGAGCACCACGGTTTCCCCCGGAGTCCTCAGCGCAATGATGTTCTGCACGTCTCCGGGCTTCTGTATTTCCTGATCCTCCACACGCGTGATGATGTCGAGTTTCTTAAGCCCCGCCTTTTCCGCGGGACTGTCTTCCATGACATTGTCCACCAGGGCGCCCCTGATTTTTTCAAGGCCGTAGCGCTCAGCCACATTCTCGGTCACGGGCATCATGCCGATGCCGAGCCAGGCCCGGCTGACATAACCCTTTTCGATGAGGTCCTTCATGATGCGCTTGGCCAGGTTGATGGGTACTGCGAACCCGTAACCGATGTATGTGCTGGTACGCGTCGCGATGGCCGTGTTGATCCCGATCACTTCGCCCCGGATGTTGACCAGCGGCCCGCCGCTGTTGCCCGGATTGATGGCTGCGTCTGTCTGGATGAAATTCTCCAGCCCGTATTGATCCTCGATGATGTCGATCTTGCGGTTCTTGGCGCTGACGATCCCGGCCGTGACCGTCGAACTCAGTCCAAGGGGATTGCCCATGGCCAGGACCCATTCCCCGACCTCCAGAACATCCGAATCCCCGAGCGGCGCGACAGGCAGGTTTTCGCCTTCGATCTTGATCACCGCCACCTCGGTCAAAGGATCGGTGGCCACCAGCTTGGCCTCGAATTCACGGTCATCGTACAGCCCGACCTTGATGTCGTCCGCATTCTGAATGACGTGGTTGTTGGTCAGGATGTATCCTTCACTGCTGACAATCACGCCGGAGCCCAGGCCTTCGAGCTTTTCCTCCCGGGGCTGCTGCATCTCAAAGCGGTCGCCGAACCATTCCCGGAGCCAGGGACCGAACGGTGAGTCCTCGGCCGAACGCCGGATGATTTTCGAAGTGGAGATGCTGACAACCGTGGGCAGCACCTGCCTGGAGATCAGGGTGAAAGCCCGCGAGGTGTTCTGAAGCGACAGGATTTCCTGATCCGGGCCCGCGGGATTTCCCAGCACGGGCGATTCCGCCTTCTTTGCCGCCAGCCCTTTGGGGGTCCATCCCAGGTTGGATGAGAAAATGATGCCGACGATCACGCCGATCAGGATGAAACCCCAGACCGGAATCCATTTCATGTTCCTGTTCATATGCATTCTCCTCATTGTTTTGCTTCTCTAGTCCCTGCTCGAACCCCGGAGCAGAAGCATCCGGACGAGGTTCATGGCCGCGACGCCCGTTGCAGCCACATAGGTCATGGCAGCGGCCCGCAGCACCTTCCTCGCAGATCCCATCTCCTGCTGCCCGAGATAGCCGCGCGACTCGAGTATGGCCAGCGCCCTGGAACTCGCGTTGAATTCAACGGGCAGAGTGACGACCTGAAACAGCACTGCGGCCGAAAACATCAGGATGCCGATGTCCATCAGGGATTGCGAAGTCATGATCAGGCCCAGCAAAAAAAGCGGGAAAGCCAGGCTGGATCCGATGTTCGCGACCGGAAAGATGCTCTGCCGGAGCTGGAAGGCGCCGAATGCGTCCTTGTGCTGAAGGGCATGGCCGGCTTCATGGGCGGCCACGCCAAGCGCTGCGATGGATCTTCCGTTATAGATGTCCGTTGAGAGCCGCAGCACCTTGGAGCGGGGATCATAATGATCCGTCAGCGTGCCCGCGACAGGCTCGACTTTCACATCCGGGATGCCGGATTCCCGCAGGATGCGCAGCGCCACATCGGATCCCTTGTAGCCGGCTGCAGCGTCTATTTTGCTGTATTTGGCGAAGGTACTCTTGACCATAAACTGCGCCCACAGGGCGAACAGCATGGCCGGAATGAGCAGCATCATGGTTGAATCAAAATAAAAGGGCATCAGTCAACTCCTTTCACCTGCCTTGCCTCCAGGATGAGGCGGCAGGATATTACAGCATTTTTACGCGAAAAAGAATCGTTGGTTCCGGGAGGAACAACGCAAGGACGGATTTCCCTGGGGGTGAAAAGCCGGTCAGAACCGGAAGGAGACGTTGACCCCGGAAGGGGCTGCGCTGATGCTGATCTTGCCGGTCGGTACGCGCACTTCCAGCGGCCGGAGAGCCACATAGAAACTGCCGGCTGAAAGAAGGCCGGACACAATTCCGGCTGCAAGCGGCGTGCTGCTCGAATGGGTGTTCTGGGTGCCCGGCGTTACACCTGCCTGTTGGCTTTCCTGATCAGCCCGTTTCTGAATCCGGCTGTATTCCTGAAACCGGTTCACCGAATACGCCGCACAGGCGATGCCCAATATGGAAAAGGGCAGATAGGGATGCTTTTTTTCAACGAAATAACTCTGCCCGGTCGTGAAATCCAGCAGCTTGTTTCCCCGCCAGATACGGGCAATATTTTCCAGGGGGATGACCATGGCGCTTCCCTCTACCGTCCGGATGACCAGGCCCTTGTCCGCACGCTTCAGTATTTTCCCCTTATATTCCTGATTCTGCCTGGTTTCTATTATATCTGTTGCAAACAGGCTCTGGGCGATGAACAGCAACAGGACGAGAAGCACCCTTTTCATGTCTTTTCCCCAAATTGGTCATTCCTACATCGGGTTGATCATGTGCATAAAACATGCCATTAAAAACAGTGTCCGCCTAATTTTCACGATACAGCAGCACCGATATCCTCCTGTTGTAGAAACGGCCCACAGGGGAATGGTTGTCGCCCAGAAGGACCTCTCCCACATGCCGCAATTTGATCACCAGGGGTTCCCGCTCGCCGTATCCATAGGGCTTTTCGATCCGGTTCAGCATGGCCTTGTACCCGGAGGGATAGGCCTTGGACAGTTTGCTGATGAATGCTTCGGTGAATCTTTCCGCCCTCTGCCTGGAAAGTCTCATATTCACTTCCTCCGACCCGATGGCGCATGCATTTCCCTCGAATCTGAGATGCATGGACGGATTTTCCGCCAGTTCCCTGGCAATGTCCAGAAGCCTGTCCCAGTAGAAGGAATAGACCGGCTCGACCTGCGCGAATTTCGCGGCCCCGAACACCTCTTTCCTGCGTATGGTGCGCTTCTCCTTGAGATAAATGGAATCCGGCAGGGTGGAAAAAGTCCGGTCCAACGTATCTCTCAGAACCAGCTGGTATGAATACCAGCGGTTCCGGGTGACCAGGACCTTCTCCCGTGTGGTGCCCACCCAAGAGACCGTGCCCTTCAGACTGTCGCCCGGAACGGACCAGACGTCCGAAAAGGCGATCGGGACCGAAATCCCTTCGATGCTCCAGGAATCGACCCGGCCCGGTGAAAAAATCCTGAGGCCGAAATAGACACTGTCCCTCAGCGTGGTATCCACAGCCACGGGGATCGGCCTGAACAGGCGCACCTCGTCCGCCTGGGGGACGGCAAAAGTGACCACCCGGTTTTGCTCCATGACCCACCGGGCATCCATGGGATCCGCAGGCATGGTCCTGCGGCCCAGCACCTTCTGGGGATGATCCGCCTTCACGCGCAGCTGGCGCGCAGGCACGCCGAGGTTTTTCAGGGCCTGGTAAACTGCGGCCGCCCTGTCCTCTGCCAGGCGCTGGTCCTTCTCCCCGCTTAAAGCATCGATGGAACCGAATAAGGTCAGAACGATATCCCGGTTTTGCACCAGCCGGTCCGCCAGAACAGCGAGTATCGGGGGAATGCCGTACCTGGGAACGATGTAGGACGAATCCACTTCACTCGATTGGAACTGAAAATAGACTTCAGGAACCACCGGTATCTCCGTCGAATCATACCCGGTGGCCATCACCTCCACGGAATCGGGGGTCAGGATCAATCCCTTCGGCACTGAAACGAAAGAACGGGACGTCTCGTTGTTGTCCTCCTGCTGTTCGAGGACCAGCGAATCCGGATCCACGATCGCCCGGATCCGATGCGTTCCGTTGAAGGGTGTGTTCCAGGGAATCCGGACAACCGTGTCCCTCGCCACATGAATTTTCGGTATGCGAAGGTCCGCCACAACCGAGGTGGACAGGAATCCGGGGAACTCGTCGTGAACCTGCAGACCGAATGTATCGGAGCGGGCGGTCCCCGTATTGGCGATCGTCACAAGCAGTTCGCCCTGCTCCGGCGTCGTGGTGATCCACCGGGTCGGAGAGAACCGGATCTCCCGCACCCAGAGATCCGGAACAGCCACCATGAAACGCGCAACCTTTTCAGCCCCCTTTTTCGCCATGCGCACATGATAAGCCCTGTCCCTGGCTGCCACCGCCCAATAATAGATGCCGCCTTCCGTGGCTGTGAAGTCGTAATCCGTTGACGCGAGCTCCTCCGTGATGCCGAGCGAATCATGCAGGGACGAACGGAGGAATCCCTTCATGTCCCGCTCCATCTGGCGGACAGCCCGTTTCATCCTGTCCTCGTCGCGATCGACGATCAGCATGTAGGTCACGTCGTCGAAAGGATCGGGGTCAATAGCCTTTTCCCAGGTGATGCGCACATGGGCGTTTTCGAGAAGCTCCCCGCCCTCGGAATAAGCCATTTCCCGCGCGCCGTTCAGATAAAAGGGCTCCGGCGCCACGGAGTAATGGGAAAGGGTCCCCCTGTACGTCTGCTGCAGGACTTCCCCGTAGCCCACATCGGCCATGCTGATCTCGAATGCGTCTCCGTACCGGGAAGGCAGGCTCAGCATCGAATTGATCACGTCATCCCAGCGGAATCCGATGCCGAATGTCCAATCCCCGAGATCCTTCCCGTTGAAACGGTAGCCTGCGCGGCAGCCGAGCATTTCCTTCCACCACAATTCGCCGCCTGCCCCCGCCTGCATCTCTTTGTTCCTAACGCCCCAAATGTCGCCTGCGACAAGCAGGCTCCATCCGTCGAAGCGGCCGACCCTGAAT
>JAFGEX010000388.1 GCA_016931355.1 bacterium | reverse complement strand
GCCAAGGGCATCGCCTCCGGCCTGCCGCTGGGCGCCATCATCGCCAGGCAGGAAATCATGGACTGGCCGCCCGGATCGCATGCGTCCACTTTCGGGGGCAATCCGGTCGCCTGCGCGGCCGCCCTGAAAACCATAGACCTCCTCGAGAACGGGCTTCTGGCGAATGCCGCATCCATGGGGGATTACCTGACCGGAAAACTCAAGCGGATGCAGAAAAAACACCCGTGCATCGGAGACGTTCGCGGCCGCGGCCTCATGATCGGCATTGAAATCGTGAAGGACAGGAAAACCAAGGAACCGGATCCGCGTCTGCGGGAGAAGATCGTGGACAGGGCCTTTTACAAGGGCCTGTTGATTCTGGGCTGCGGCCCGAATTCGATCCGGTTCTCGCCGGCCCTGATCGTGGAAAAACAGCACATCGACTGCTGCCTTTCCATTCTGGACGGCATACTCACGAAACTGAGGAAATAACCGGACAAGGAGCGGCCCATGGCCAAGTACCGTATTGCCTGGCTCCCCGGGGACGGCATAGGACCCGAGGTTCTGGAAGCGGCGAAAATCGTTCTGGACAGGACCGGATTCGACGCCGAATACATCCACGGGGACATCGGCTGGGAATTCTGGCAGAAGGAAGGGGATGCGCTTCCGGCACGCACCCGGGAACTTCTAGAGAAGGTGCATGCGGCCCTGTTCGGCGCGATTACGAGCAAGCCTTCAAAGGCTGCCGCAGCGGAGCTGGCGCCTGCGCTGCAGGGCAGGGGGTTGGCCTACCGCTCTCCCATCGTCCGGATGCGGCAGATCTTCGATCTCTATATCTGCCTGAGGCCCTGCAAGGCCTATCCGGGCAATCCCCTGAACTTCAGGCACGGTCTGGACCTGGTCGTATTCCGGGAAAATACGGAGGATCTCTATTCAGGCGTTGAATTTTCGCCGGTCCCAAAGGCCTTGTCCGATGTTCTGACCGGCCTGGCCCCGGCTTTCTCCGTATTCAAGAATCTCCGGCCGGATGAATATGCCGTATCCTGCAAGATCAACACGGCCAGGGGATCGGAGCGCATCATACGGGCCGCTTTCGAATTCGCGAAAATCCATGGCAGACGCAAGGTGACGGTTGTGCACAAGGCCAATGTCGTACGGGCATCTGACGGGCTTTTCCTTGAAAAAGCGAGGGAAGTGGCGGCCGGTTTTTCTGAAATACAGATGGAGGAGGCCAACATCGACGCATTGTGCATGTGGCTGCTCAAGAATCCGAAAAATTACGACGTGCTGGTCGCGCCGAACCTTTACGGCGACATCATTTCAGACCTGTGCGCGCAGATGGTCGGAGGCCTGGGTTTCGGCTGCTCCGGGAACATCGGAGAAAAGCTGGCTGTTTTTGAGCCCACGCATGGATCCGCGCCCAAGTACGCGGGCCAGTACAAGGTCAATCCCATCGCAACGATTCTTGCGGCCAAAATGATGCTGGACTGGCTCGGGGAAAAAGACAGGGCCGGCGTTGTGGAACAGGCGGTCGCGGCCGTTATCCGTGAGGGCCAGGTACGCACCTACGACATGGGAGGAAATCACTCCACGCTGGACATGGGCAAGGCGGTTGCGGAGAAGCTGTAGCTGTTGCGTCCATCCCGGGTGGATCCTGAAGTCTGTTCCCGGGGTGTACCCCGGGATTCGGGACCTGCCGGGCAAAGGGAAGGCGGTCGACTGGGAGATTCAGCGATCCGCAGGATCAGGGGATTTGGACACTCTTTTTTCATCTGGTTGGGCGAAATTAGCCGCCCCGTGGGGCGCATTGTGTTTGAGTTGTTTTTGAATACCCCGCTGCTTGCGGCGGGATCGTTTATCGGGCGCTTCGCGAAGCGCTCCTGCGGCAGGAAAGGGAAAAATCATGAAAAGAACCGCTGTTTTAAGAAAAGCCATCCTGGAGAAAAGGGCCCTGGTCGTACCGGGCTGTCATGACGCCTTTTCGGCCGGGGTCATCGAGAAGTGCGGATTCGAGGCCGTGCAGATTTCCGGATACGGCATCGCCGGATCCTATCTCGGCAAGCCGGATGTGGGCCTCATGCAGATGAAGGACATCCTGGACATTTCCTTCAACATCAGCCAGGCCGTATCCATCCCGGTCATGGCGGATGTGGACACCGGAGGCGGGAACGCGGTGAATGCGGCCTGGATCACCCGGAGGCTGATTCAGACGGGGCTGGCAGGCATGAACATTGAAGACCAGGTCTTCCCGAAGCGATGCGGCCACATGTCCGGAAAGGAAGTCATCCCCGCGGACGAAATGGCAGGCAAGGTCAGGGCCTGCGCGGATGTCCGGAAGGAAATGGATCCGGATTTCATCATCAACGCAAGGACGGATGTGTTCGCCGTGTCCGGCCTGGACGAAGCGGTCCGGCGCTGCAATCTCTATCTCGAGGCGGGCGCGGATCTCGCTTTCATCGATGGCATCAGGACCCGAAAGGACATTGAAACCGCGGTCAGGAAGGTGAAGGGCCCGCTTTCCGTCAATTTGATGGACGCCGTCTCAGGCATGAAGACCGAACTCATCCCCATACCGGAGCTTGCGGCCATGGGCGTGGGACGCGTATCCATTCCGGTTGCGTCCATCATGGTCATGCACAGGGCCCTGGCGGATTTTTTCACGGCTCTGAAGACGTCCCTGTCAGGCATTCTCCCGGGCCAGACCCAGTGGCTCACGTCATTCAAGGAATACACGGATTTCGTCGGATTGCCGGAATACAGGGAGCTGGAAGACAGGTACCTGCCCGGCGGCCGCATGGAGGGCAAGTACAGGGGCGAAACGCAGATCGTGCGTTGAGCACGGCTTGCGGCCGGCGCATTCCGGAGGGGGATCCTTTTCAGAGCGCCTCTGATTGAAGCTTCCCGCCGCAGGCGGTGGGAAATCTTCAATCTGTAAGGAAAAAGACAGTTGTATTCGCTCGTTTATCCCGGGTCAAAGCCCGGGACAGGCCCCGGGATAAAGTTCGGGGCAAGCTCCAAGCCCCGGGGGATGCGCCAGCTGAGAGATTCAAGACAGACGAGGATTGTATGGGAATGACAGTAGCGGAAAAAATACTGGCCCGCGCCTCCGGAAAGACGGTGGTCAGGCCCGGGGATGTCGTTGAGCCGCGGGTGGACCTGGCCATGTCGCATGAGAATGCGGCGCTGGTCATCAATCAGTTCCAGGACATTTACAAGGGGACCGGCCTGGAACCGCGGGTATGGGATCCGGACCGGATCGTCATCATCTTCGATCATCGCGTGCCTGCGGAAAGCTCGAAAACCGCCACGAATCAGAAAAAAATCCGTGAATTCTGCGCCGGACAGGGCATCTGGCATTTTCACGACATACGCGGAGATGAAGGCGGCATCTGCCATCAGATCCTGCCCGAATACGGGTATGTGCGGCCGGGCCAGATCGTGGTCGGCACGGATTCGCACACGACGAGCCACGGCGCGCTTGGCGCGCTCGCCATGGGGATCGGCGCCACTGAAATGGCGAGCGTCTGGACTTTGGGTATTCTTCTGAACCTCGAAGTCCCGGCCACCATCCAGGTGGCGGTCACAGGCCGGTTTCAGAAATTCGTGGGAGCCAAGGACCTCATCCTTCATCTGATTGGGAAGATCACGGCCAAGGGGGCGCTTTTTAAGGTTCTCGAATTCCACGGCCCAACCGTTGAACGCATGGAGGTTTCCGGGCGGCTTGTCCTGTCCAACATGTCTGTGGAAGCGGGAGCCACAGCCGGGATTGTCCCGGCCGATGACCGGACGCTTGATTACCTGAGAAAGGATGCGGGCGTTCGTGAACCGCTGAAACCGGTCAAACCGGACCCGGATGCCGATTACGACCGGCTCGTTGAAATCCATGTGGACGATCTGGAGCCGCAGATCGCCTGCCCCCACACCGTGGACAACGTGAAGGGCATTTCTCAGGTTGAAAAAACCAGGATTCAGCAGGTGGTGATCGGATCCTGCACCAATGGCAGGCTGGACGACCTTGCGGTTGCTGCGAGCATCCTGAAGGGCAGGAAGGTCGCCAAAGGAACGAGGCTGATCGTTTTCCCGGCGTCTTCCAGGATTTACAGGAAAGCCATGGAGAGAGGTTATCTGCGGGATTTGATGGAATCCGGGGCCGTGATCATGAATCCCGGCTGCGGCTGCTGCCTCGGCGTCCATCAGGGGGCCCTGGGGGACGGCGAGACGGCCCTGGCCACCACCAACCGGAATTTCAAGGGCCGCATGGGCAATCCGAACGGCGATGTCTATCTGTGCTCCCCTGCGACAGCCGCTGCTTCGGCGGTCACGGGCGTGATCACGGATCCCAGACAGGGAGGGAAATCCTGATGTCCTGCGTGGTTTATAAACTCGGGGATGACGTTTCCACGGACACCCTTTATCCGGGGCGTTTCATGGCTACCGTGCTGCCGTCCGAGACCGTTCAATATGCATTCGCGGACGATGGTGAATTCAATGCCCGCCTGCAGAAAAAGGAAATCGCACCGGGGAGCGTCATTACGGCTGGGAGCAACTTCGGCTGCGGGTCCTCGCGTGAGCAGGCCGCTTCCTGCTTGGCCGGATACGGGCTGGTCATCCTGGCGAAGAGTTTTGCCCGGATTTTTCTGCAGAATGCCGTGAATCTCGGGCTGAAGACTCTGGCCGTACCGGATCTGGAGGCGGAACCCGGCGACGAACTGGAAATACGGAACGATCGCGTGATCAACAGAAGAACAGGAAAGGAATTTCCGGTGCTCCCCCTGCCACCCGCCAGACAGGCCGTTGTGGACGCCGGGGGGCTGATCCCATACACGAAAAAGAGGCTGCTGGAAAAGGCTGTCAGTTCGCATTAAAATGGACGCTTGACGATGGACGATTGCCGATTTTCGATTTCCCGAATCCCTATCCCCGATTCCCGATTACCGTTTTTTCCCGATGCACGTCTTTTCCCCGCCCTGGATCCCGGGCATGAGGTTCGCCGCCACAGGTTGCATTGCTGGATCATGATCAAACCGGGGATCTTCCCACCCGTAAAACCCGGGAAGACACCGCCCCCTCTTTTCCCGAACCCCTATCCCCGATCCCCGAGTCCCGTTCTTTCAGCGGAGGGTCTTCAATCTCGCCACATGCCAGGTCATGAATGAGGCGAAGGCGAAAAGAAAGATTCTGAGCCACAGCACTTTGGCGATGAAAAGCGCGGTGACCAGGTTGGCGATCCAGAAAGTGGCGATGGTCAGGATCTTATTCCACAGCGTCATGCCCTTTTCCTCCCGGTAGGCGCGCACCGGAGGCCCCAGCCAGCGGTGGTTGATCAGCCAGGAGTAGAAACGCTGTGAACTTCGGATATAGCAGGCTGCGGCAACCAGCAGGAAAGGGGTTGTGGGCACGACCGGTATCAGGAGCGCAATCACGCCTACGGCCAGGGAAAGGGTACCGGCTGCGATCAGGAATCCTCTTCTGACCGGATCCATGCCTGCTGTCTCCAGACGGCCCCTGCCGGTGCTTTCTTCAGGAAAATTCCCCTCAGGCCCGTTCATGCAGTTTCACCATATTGTCCATAATCCGGTCGAGTTCCGGATTGACCGTACGGCGCGAGGGATCTTCGTCGTACCAGGCCATAATTTCCCGGGCGCCCTGATGAAAGGGTATCGAGGGGTTGAAATCCGGCACGAATCTCCTGATCTTGGAGTTGTCGAATATCATGCAATGGGCCTTGTCGCCCAGGAGATTGGCTCCCCACTCCGCGTCGAAACGCGCAATGACAGCCGAAGGGACATGAATGATTTTGGGCTCCGCCCCTGCGGCCTGTCCCATGATCGCGTGGATCTGGTTCCAGGTCAGCAGTTCGTCCGACGTGATGTGAAACGCATGGCCCAGGGCCTGCCTGTTTCCCAGCAGACCGATCAATCCGACTGCAAAATCCCTGTGATGGGTCAGGGTCCACAGGCTGGTCCCGTCGCCGTGCACGATGACCGGCCTGCCCTTTCGCATCCGGTCAATCACCGTGTACCTGCCGTGAAAGGGCAGAAGGGTCTTGTCGTATGTATGGGAAGGCCTCACGATGGTCACTGGGAAACGTTCCTCCCGAAAGGCGCGCAGCAGCCTCTCCTCGCATGCGATCTTGTCCCTGGAATACTGCCAGTAGGGATTGAACAGAGGGGTGGATTCCGTGATCGGGAGCAGGGAAGGCGGCTTCTGATAGACGGATGCGGAACTGATGAAAACGTACTGGCCGGTTTTGCCCCGGAAGAGGTGAATATCCCTCTCCACCTGGTCCACGGTGAAATTGATCCAGTTGACCACTGCATCGAATGTCTCGTGTTCCAGGACCCTCTGGACGCCGGCTGTGTCCTGGATGTTGTGCTTAAAGACCCTCGCCCCGTGAGGGGGTGTGCGCTGCGAGATCCCGCGGATCAGCAGGGTCAACTCGATGTTGCGTTCGAGCGCCAGTTCGGAACAGGCCGAACTGATGATGCCGGTCCCGCCGATAAACAGTACCTTCATGGGCGTTTTTCCCCCTTTTGATCAGAGGTTGATGTGATCGGTTTTCTGTCATTGCAGGGAGCCTGACGCAGACAGGTCTCCGCTGCGGTACAGGATCAGGCTGCAGAGCAGAAGGCCTGCGGTC
>JAFGEX010000387.1 GCA_016931355.1 bacterium | reverse complement strand
CGTTCATGGTGCCCTGCGCGCTCACCATACTCGCCGCGCTGGCCTTCGTCCTGTTCTTCAGGGAATCCAAGAAGCCGGCAAAGGCTGCTGCGAAGTGACGCATCCCTGCCGGAAGCAACACGCTTGACGGAAGGATTTCAACGCCTCTGCCGCCTGAAAGCGGCAGAGGTTTTTCTTTGTCCCTTTATTGGAAAGGAAGGAAAATGAAAAAGATTTTGTTTGGGATGGCCGCCCTGCTGGCCGTTGCATTCGTCCATGCGCAGACCCAGAAAGCCTGCAAGGACTGCCACAGCTACAAGGATGTGCGGATCCGGGAATTCCCCATCGCCATGCAGTGCTGGACTTTCCGGAAATTCACCTTCGAGGAAGCGGTCGAAAAGACAAAGGCCCTCGGCATCCGGTTCCTGGAAGCATACCCGGGGCAGCCGCTGTCTGAGTCTATGCCGGGCGCGGTGTTCGGCCAGGACATGACGGCCGAACAGCGCCGCTGGGTCAAGAGCAAACTCGCGGAGGCCGGCATCCGGCTTGTCGCTTTCGGCGTCGTATCCATCGGGGAAACGGAGGAATCCGCGAGAAAAGTGTTCGACTTCGGCCGTGACATGGGGATCGAAGTCATCAACACGGAGCCCTCGTTCGACGACTGGACCCTGCTCGACAGACTGGTGGACGAGTACAACATCAAGGTGTCCATACACAATCATCCGACCCCGAACAAATACGCGGATCCCAAGACGGTGCTCGGACTTGCGAAAGGGAGGAACAGGCGGATCGGATCCGGCGCGGACACGGGGCATTGGATGCGTTCCGGCGTTCAACCGGTGGATGCGTTGCGCCTGCTGCGGGGCCGCGTGGTGCACTGCCATCTGAAGGACCTGGACAAATTCGGGAAGAAGGACGCGAAGGACGTGCCGTTTGGATCCGGCGAGGCGAACATCCGCGACATATTCGCTGAGCTGACCCTGCAGGATTACAACGGCTACCTGTCCATTGAACATGAGAATCCCGCGGAGGTGGACAATCCGTCCCCGTCCATTCAAAAGGGGCTCGAATACATCGCAGGCATCACCTATTACAGGGGCTATCAGCCGCTTGTCAGGCATTGGGGCGGCATGTACAACCTGCACGGATGGAACCATTACGGGCCCGGCCATTTCCTGATCAATGCCGAAACCGGCGAGCTCACGGGCCAGGACGGCATGGGGCTGCTGTGGTTCAGCGAGAAAAAATTCAAGAACTTCATCCTTGAGCTCGATTACAAATGTGCGGAGGTGTTCACCAATTCCGGGATTTTCCTGCGCGTCCCCGAGGTCCCGGCGAGCGACGGGTACATCTACCAGTCCTTCGAGATACAGATCTCCGACGCCGGGGACCCGAAGCACATGACCGGCGCCGTGTACGACGCCTTCCCCGCGTCGCAAAAGGCCTTCACAGAACCCGGCAAATGGAATCATTTCAAGATCACGTTTCAGGGCAATCTGCTGTCCGTGGAACTGAACGGGGAGACGGTTGTGGACAAATGGGCTGCAGCGCCGGCCGGCAAGGTGAAATCCTTGAGCCCGGAGGGATACATCGGCCTGCAGAATCACGATTCCCGCGCGCCGGTGTATTTTAAGAATATTTATGTGAAGGAACTGTGAGGGATAGAAGAAGGTTGCCTTCTTGATTCTTGTCCCCCTCTATGGGGGGGACCGTTCCGGTCCCGTCATTCGGACCGGAACGAGGGGGTGCCGGACCGCAAATCCCCATCAGGCATTCTCGTGCCCGCGGAGAACGCGGGCACGTTTTTCTCCAAAGATATACGGCAACCTTTTTATCCGTTTGCCGTATTTTCTTTTAAGAAAAAAGAAGAACCCATTCTTTTGATGCGGAGGGGCATTGCGATGAGCATACTCGGCAACCTTCTCTGGATCCTGCTCGGAGGACTTCTCGTTTTCCTGGGCTATTTGATCGGCGGATTGATTCTCTGCCTGACCCTCATCGGCATCCCCTTCGGCGTGCAGTGCATGAAACTCTCTATTCTCGGGCTGGTGCCTTTTGGGAAAAAAGTGGTGGACAGTCATCAGCCTCCGACAGCCCTTTCCATCATCATGAACATCATCTGGATCCTGGTGGGCGGGATCTGGATCGCATTCGTCCATCTGGTTTTCGCGGTCCTGCTCGGCATCACCGTCGTCGGCCTCCCCTTCGCCAAGCAGCACATCAAGCTCACGGGCCTGGCCTTCGCGCCTTTCGGGAAGACGCTCCGCTCCTAAAAAAAAATTGCCACGCACTTTTAAAAGTGCGTGGCAGTTCCTGCGCCTGTCGAACCTTCGGATCGTTTAACGGATGATCATCAGAATCCCGGCTGTTTTGGATGATTCGTCTTTTTGGGGGACCAGGATCACGGTGTGCTTTTTCAGCATCCTGCCCGGCAGCCTGGCGCG
Source organism: bacterium (assembly GCA_016931355.1). Lineage (GTDB taxonomy): Bacteria > Zhuqueibacterota > QNDG01 > QNDG01 > JABMRT01 > JAFGEX01. Next base: position 11,331 of record JAFGEX010000387.1, on the reverse strand, counting down.
GAGCTCCGTGCGGCCGGTCTGGTCGATGGCGGCCAGCGGCGCCTGAACCAGATTCCACAAGGCCTCAATCCCGGACAACGGCTTCTGCAGGTGCTCGGCCCGGATGTCGAAAAGCTCTGCGGCCGTTCGGTTGAACTGCGTGACGGTCAGGTCCGGCGTCAGACGGACGATCCCTTCCTCCAGTTCATCGATCAGCTTCTGGAAATGACGCTCCTTTTCCGTGATCTTATCGACGCGCAGGCGGTTGAAATACTGCAGCCTGCCGATGGCAGTCCGGCATGCCGCTGAAAGCTCGGTGAATTCATCATGCGTTTCCAGGACCGGGAACTCCTGGTCCGTGTCGCCTCTTGCCGCTGTCTTCAGGGCCTTGAGAAGTGTCCGGACCGGACTCAATATGTATTTGGGCAGTTTGTATGCAGCCCATCCCAGCGCGAGCCCGCTGACCAGCAGCAGGGTCAGGATGTCCCTCTGCGCCTTTTCGCCGGTCCGGACGCCTTCCTGGCTCCTGTTGTAAAAGGCGGTCTGGGCGTCCGACGCCAGGTTCTGGGCCAGCACGTGGATGCGCGAGCTGATGCGCTTGAGATCCTGGATGATTTCCGCCTTGTCGGACGACAGCTTGCCTGCCGCGTACGACAGGATCAGGCTGATGTCCGTGGACCAGGCAGGCATGTCCTCGGTCCGGATGTTGCTTTTCCGCGCGAGGAGGCGCAGGTCCTTCTCGTAATTGATCATCTGTTCCTGGAGCCTGTACAGAAGGCGCGGATCTTCCCGGAAGGTTTTCTGAAGCAGGACCAGGCTGTTCTCATATTCATCCACCAGCCGGCTGATGGAATCCAGCACCTCCGTGTAGGAACCGGCGATCCCCTTCGAGCCGCTGATGTCCCCGCGGATGTCCCCGAGGATGTTCCGGCTCTGCAGGATGTAGGTGGAGTCGTAGGTGATGATGTAGTTCTTCTCGTCCCGTCTGGCTTCGAGCATCCGGATGGATATTTCCTCGCCGAGCTCCAGCATGCGCGCGTCCACCGTGGCCATGGTCTCAATGGTCCGGACCATGCGGCGCGCATAGGACAGGGAGATCAGGGACGCGGCCAGCGCCACGCAGGAGACGGCGAGCAGGGAGATCCTGATTTTTGAATGGGCTGCGGCCATGTCTCACTCCTGGGAAGAGAGGGTCAGCTTTTCGATGTCCTTTTCAGCGCCCACGATCATGAGCACATCCTTTTCCCCGACCACATCGTCCGGGCCCGGCAGATCGTTCACCCGGACCTGTTCGACCACGCGGCCCTCATCATCCACCTGCGTTGTTTTCGTGTGAATGGCGACCACGTTCAGTCCGAACCGTCTCCGGATGTCGATTGCCTTGAGGGTTTTCCCGATAAAGGGCTTCAGCGCGGCCATTTCAACGAGGATATGCCCGGTGGACAGGACGATCTTGTCGTGTATGGCCGGTGCGATGAGACGCTTGGCCTCGTCCTCACCCATCTGGTCCTCAATGACGATCACGCGGTCCGCGCCCACCGCTTTCAGCACATGGGCGTAGAGGGTGTTGGCCGCGCGGGCCACGATGGGATGGATGCCCATGCGGTTGAGGATCGCAGTCGTCAGGATGGCCTCTTCCTGGGCCTCGCCGAGCGCCACCACGGCCGCGTCCACGTTCTCGATCTCGGCCGAACGCATGGCCTCCTCGTCCGTGGAATTCAGGGAAATGGCGACCGCCACCTCGTCCTTCAGGTCCTCGATTTTTTCCTTGTCCTGATCGATGACGATGACCGAGGCCCCGTATCCCACCAGGGTACGAGCGACCTTTCTTCCGAACGTCCCCATTCCGATGACCGCAAACTGCATGATGAAAATCCTCCTTTATCCGATGATGACGCGCGCCTCCGGATACTGTATCCCCCGCTTCCGGATGTCCCTGGCCAGGGCGATGCCGAGCGTCAGGGGCCCGATGCGGCCCAGGTACATGAGAAAGGAGATCAGGATTTTCCCCGCAATACCCAGACCGGGCGTGACGCCGGTTGAAAGCCCGACTGTCGCAAAAGCGGACACGGTTTCAAAGAGCAGATCCAGGTAGGGCTTCGCCTCCAGCAGGAGCAGGATGAGGAACGCGGACAGAACCGTGAACAGGGCGGCGACCAGCAGCGCCAGCGCCTTGTGAATGCTCGCGGGGGGGATGTTGCGCCTGTATATCCGGATGCCTTCCTCCCCGCGGAAGATGCTCCTGACCGAAAGCATCAGGACGGCCAGGGTGGTGGTCTTGATGCCGCCGCCCGTGGAACCCGGAGAGGCTCCGATGAACATTAAAAGAATCATGAGGGTCAGGGTTGTTTCCGAAAGCCCTTCGATCGGCAGCGTGTTGAATCCGGCTGTCCGCGTGGTGACGGACTGAAAAAGCGAAGTCCACAGCTTCGCGGAAAGGGGCATTTTCAGGAGAACGCGGTCGTATTCCAGGTAGAAGACGGCGAAAAAGCCGATGAGGACCAGGACGACCGTTGTGGACAACACGAGCCGCGTGTGCACGGACAGGACGGACTTTTGTCCCCGCGCCCTAGCCGTGATTTCATGCACCACCATGAATCCGATGCCGCCGGAAATGATCAGCAGCAGGATGATCAGGTTCACGGCCGCATCCCCGCCGAACCGGACCAGGCTGTCCGAAAACAGGGAGAATCCCGCGTTGCAGAACGCGGACACGGAATGGAAAACGCTGAGATAGGCGGCCTCGCGGACGTTTCCCGTCATGAACATCCATCTGAAAAACAGAAGCGCCGCGCCGATCGATTCGATGACGAAGGTCATCTTGAAGATGTAGAAGATCATGCTGTAGATGTTGCGTTCCTCCTCCAGCATCTCCTGCACGATTTTCTTCTGCCCCAGGCTGAAGCGCCCCAAAAGAAGGGCGATGAAGGCCGAATACATCATGATCCCCAGGCCGCCGAGCTGGATGAGGACCAGGATCACAACCTGGCCGAACCGGGACCAATAGACCGGCGTGTCCTGCACGATCAGGCCGGTCACGCAGGTCGCGGATACGGACGTGAACAGGGCGTCGACCAGACCTGCGCCCTTCCCGTCCGCGGTGGCGGTCGGAAAAGTCAGGACAATGGCTCCCAGCAGGATCGTGGCCAGGAAACTGCCTGCCACGATGCGCGCCGTGTTGATCCTCACGCCCCGCAGCATGTTGGAGAATTTTCTGGAGCGGGTGAAGATTTTCGCCAGTACCAGCAAATGCCGCACGATGACCAGTCCGGTTCCGGCGCGTACGCTGATGATTTTCAAAATCAGGGGGGCGAAGACGAGGAAATCCATCCACTGGTCGCGGAAGAAGCGGCTTTTCGGATAGGTGTACAAAAAACTCATCACGGAGTCGAACAGGAAGGTGGCGAAAACGATATAATCCAGCGCGTGGGAGATGCCCGAAAGCCATGCGGGAAGCTTCCACTGCATGCCGGATTCGAGCACCAGGAAAAGAAGGGCCAGAAACGCCAGGCCGTAAACCAGCCTCCGGTACGGGATCATCCATTCCGGCATGGTCCGGCTGGATTTGACGACCCTGGATGTGCGAAAGACCTTGAAACGGTCCCGCAGTCCGGTGATCAGCCTGGAATTTCTTATTTTTTTCATCATGATCGATGATAAATGTAGCGGATCCGAATGAATTTTGCAAGGATTTTAAGGGGATGATATTTTGTTGCCTCTGCCTCCGGACGCCTGAGGCTGCCCGGCTGTGCAATAAACTGCCACGCAGTTTAAAAAGAGCTGTTTCCGATGGCTCCGGGCTTCCGTGCCAGGGTTCAGAATTATACCCTACTCATTCGGTCAAAATGGTATAAACCCAATTAAAATCGCATGAACCTGTTGACTTTTTAATGAATATTGTTTATTTTTTAAAAAATAAAACAATCCATCATCAATCATGGGCTGCATCATATGGCGCAATCGGATAGAAGTCCTGAAAATCGGTGGCTTTCCGTGGATGAAATATCCGCCTATCTCGGCGTGAAGCGGGATACGGTTTACAACTGGATATCGGAAAAACGGATGCCTGCCCACAGAATGGGACGCTTGTGGAAATTCCGCATGGGAGAGGTGGATGACTGGGTAAGGCTTGGAGGGCCCGCAAAATGGGACAGGGCCCCTCGACTGCAAACAGGGAATGGCCTTCCAGAACCGGATTCAACCGAGGAAGCAGCGAAACCGAAAAAAATGAAAGTGAATGAAAAAGACCTGCAAGTCCTTGAGAAATTCAAAAGTCTTTTGCAGGGCGAAGTCAAACTGCATCAGGTCATACTTTTCGGATCCAGGGCTCGGGGGAATGCGTCAGGCGAATCTGATATGGATGTGCTTATTGTCGTGGACGAGCCCGTCACGCAAGAGCTGCGCAACCGTGTATCCGGCTACGCATGGAAGGCCGGATTTGACGAAGGCGTTGTGTTGGGATGCGTGCTTTACACCAGGGAAGAATGGGAAAACAGTCCTGAACGCTACTCGCCGTTTGTTGAAACCGTGAGATCCGAGGGGATTCTACTGTGAACAGAGAAGAAGCGATCTCCATCCTGATCCGCCGACGAATCACGCAGGCGGAAAGCACGCTGCAGGACGCCCGCTGCCTGCTTTCCGGAAACGGAAGCCCGCAGAGCATCATCAACCGGTCTTATTACGCAATGTTTTATTCGATCCTCGCCTTGATGCTGAAGATCGGGAAATCCTTCTCGAGGCATTCCGGCGCAATCAGCGCATTCGACAGGGAGTTCATCCGTACCGGCATGCTGCCCGATTCTCTGTCCGCAGACCTGCATTGGATTTTCGAACTCCGGCAGGAGCATGACTATAAAATAATATCCGATCCGGCTATGGAAGATGCGAACCTGGCGGCGGACAAGGCGGAACGGTTTGTGGCTGCAGTGAAGGGATACCTGAGATGCTGAATCCCATGCGTTGCTGTTGTTCGCGTGCAAGGAGATCCGATTTACGCAAGTTGCGAGAAGCGGGAAAGCGCAAGAAGGCTTTGCCAATCCAATATAGAGGCCTTGTGATCAGTCGGGAGGTTCACGCCGGAGCCGGTCATGATGCGATGGAATGAGGTTGTCGATTCAGGATAAACCTATCATGAGAATAATAAATCACTAAACTTTAAAACGCTTTAGCCGAGGAGTGTGCTATGAACAATGGAATGTGGAGGATCGCCGCCGTCCTCTGGTTCGCGGTGTCTGTGTCGCTGTTTATGTCCGGCTGTACAACCGAATACGATGATGATGACCCTATCGAAACACCCTATGGAGTCTGGGAGGACTTCCTGGGACAGGATCCAGACACACCTGCGCTCCCGGACTACTTCGCGAACTACTTCGCCTACGCCTTTGACCGGGAAGCGGACAGCAGTACTGCCTATGTTGGCCTGCGCATTGTCGGGGAGTTTGGATATGCCCGTTACATGAGCTACAACATCTACGATTCCGAGCAAGGGACATCCTACGGTGCGGTCACCGACTTCCAAATGAAGCCCCTCCCGGGCAACGTGAACCCCTTCGTGCCGGGAAATTCATTCCAAGCAACCAACCGTCAGTATGCGGTGACGGTGGCTCCGGAAGGCTATACCGCGAATTCCGAAGACAACGCATTCATCTTTGCAAACGAGGCCATTCGTTATCTGACGGTGGTGCTTCGCTACTATCTGCCGCAGGGCAATGCAATCGCAAACGTCCCCATTCCGGCGATCGAGGCTTTTGACATCAGGACCGGTCACAAACTTAACCTGCCGGCGCGGCACTCAGTCAAGACCACGTCCATCGAGGTTTTTCAGGAACGCATGCGCCCCCTATTCAACACAATCGTTGACGACACGCTGCGTTTTTACCATAGTGTGGGTGGCGGTCAATTCAACTGCGCGGATAATCTCTATTTGATCAACGCTGTCGAAATGACGTCGAATGACGTGTTAACCTTGCGTCTCTTCCCGCCGACATTCCCGTCGGATAACAGTGAATTCGGAAAGACCGACGTCAGGTACTGGTCGTTGAATCAAGGCAACGATGACACAACCACTCCACTCGGCATTTTTGACAGCGAATTAACCGTGTCAAGTGATGGGTTCGTCTATGTCGCCATTGGTAACGACAGCATCAGCTTGCGTGCTGAAGAGCTCGGCTACAATTTCATGCCGTGGCGGGCCCAGACGACTCAGGGCACGCTGCTCTATCGGAACATGCTGACGGATCCGAAGTATGCCGGAGCGATCAGCCAGGTGCCGTATTTGAATTTCAATAATCCGGCCAACGTGTATCTGCTTGACGCCACGAACTATATCGGCAACCATGCGCCCACGGGACGGAAGGTAAGCAGGACTGATTTCATTAGCGGACTGGCGGGAATCATACCGCCCGGGAACTGAGGGTCGCCGTCCTTCTGGGGTCAGGGTTTTATATGTGACCATTCCCCTTTCAACCGCTGCGATGCCTTGGCTGAAGGCGCGATACCCTTGCCTGTGCCCTGCATCGCAGATGCGCCTACGGGACCGCCGAGTAGCACGCTGATCACTGATGGATGAAAGATCGGCGGTATCGTTCTTTCGGGTAAGGGAAAAATTTAGACTGGCAGGCAAGAAACGCCCGGTGGATTTAGACTTTACGGATCTCCCAAGGGTTGCGCTCTGGGGGTAAGTCTCCGGTGCTGAAAAAACTGCCACGCACTTCTCAAAATATGTGGCAGTCCTGATGATTGATGGCCCGCGGCTTCGCGGCCGTGGGCCTGAGCAGTACAATCTTCACTTTGCCGTAGATATTTACCGATATTTTTCTTGCATTTACTGGACGGAAAGGTTAAATTTAATAAAATCAATTCAACATCTCAAAAAATTGAAATCCGGTTGCAATGAAGCAGGGAGGATTTTGCAATCCGACACAAAGGATGGATTTTTCGAAAATCTTTCATGTTCATTCTTTGCGTCATTCGGTCGCAACTCAGGAACTCTCCTTCATCGCTTCGCTCAGAAAGCAGGCAGGCTCCGCTCAAATTCCCCTGGACTCCTCCGCCCTTCAGACTCTCTTAGAGATGTCTTCTCTGACCGGCGGAATAGGGACAGAAAACCAGGCGGGATTCACCCGTGCGTTGCGCGGACTCTACCGGAGCAGAAGCGAGGAACCTGACCAAAATTGAGATTCAGTTGAAGTCCAAAAATATGTCACTTTCATATAGTGCTCATGATTTATTCCTTACGAATGGATATGCTGGCATTTATTGGAGTTCCGAAGGAAAAGGAATTGGTCAATCCATACGTCTTCTAAAAAACTGATCTATATAATCCAAGTTGGTTTTTAAAAAACAAGCAAACCCATGCCCTCCCTTGAAAAAATCCCCCGTTCCGGGGGGAGAGTTATGGGTCACACACAAGGAGAGAAACGTTTTCGACATCGCAAGGAGATTATAATAAGAAAAGACGCGTGCTCGAACCTGTTGGCCCTGAAGTCCATCGGTCTTGTGATGCTTATTTCCGTTCCCTCTATCTTCTCTCGAATCACCCTTGAAGGCGTGGTGACGGACAACGGGGCGGAATGGTTTGAATACGACGCGGAACCGGTCGTGAACGCCCTTGTGGAGGCGACAGACCAGGCTAATTTGGGACGCCATTTCAGCGACTACACAGACAGCGAGGGGAAGTGCGTCATACAAATCACTGAAACCGGAGTAGAGGCACATTCCGCACATCCGGAGTTGTTCAGACTTTCCCAGAACTACCCCAATCCCTTCAACCCCTCAACAGTCATTTCCTTTGACCTGCCCCATTCCGTAAAAATCCGAATAGACGTTCACAACGTCCTTGGGCAGCGTGTAAAAACACTGTTTAACGGATATCATTCCGAACGATCCGGCCGGGTGGTTTGGGACGCAGATGAGTAATGCGATTTCCGGAAGCATTGTTATTTAATACAAAGTTATTCCCATATCAAGCGTTTTAGATTGTTGCACCAAAGAGAGTCAGGAGTAAACGCCATGTTAAAATCAGCTGCGCTTCATTCCGTTCTATTGATTCTTTTTTTAATCAATACGCTCTCCGCCCAAAACCAGGAATGGATCAATTACACTTGCGGAAAAGTAGTGAAAAGTATCGACACAGAAGGCAATACTGTCTGGGCTGGGACAGGGGGTGGTCTGGTTCAAATTGATATGATTTCAGAGAATATCATTCATTATAACAAGGCCAGTTCAGTCTTGCCTGATAATGACGTTCATTCCGTTGCCATAGCCGGAAGTGGTAACAAGTGGATCGGTACAAGCAAGGGTCTTGTGAAATTCGACAATACGAACTGGACTGTGTACGATCCATCCAATTCAGGCTTGCCTGATCATTCCATCAAATCAATTGTCCTAGATGAGATCGGTAACAAGTGGATCGGGACAAGCAAGGGTTTTGTCAAATTCGACGATACAAACTGGACTGTATACAACACGTCCAATTCAGGCTTGACAGGTCATTCTGTCAAATCCATTGCAATAGATGGAAGCGGGAACAAGTGGATCGGAACATCTGATGGCGGTCTTGCCAAATTCGATGATGTGAATTGGACCGTATATACTACATCCAATTCAGGACTACCTGATAACGGCATCATTTCCGTTGCCATAGACGGAGGCGGTAACAAGTGGATCGGGACAAGTGAGGGTCTTGTTAAATTTGATGGAACGAACTGGACCGTGTACAACGCATCCAATTCAGGCTTGCCTAGTGATTTGGTCTTCTCCATTGCCATAGACGGAAGTGGTGACAAGTGGATCGGGACAAGTTGGGGTCTTGCAAAATTCGACGACACAAACTGGACTGTGTACGATCCATCCAATTCAGGCTTGACGGATGGTTCCATTGGGTCCATCATCATAGACGGAAACGGTAACAAGTGGATCGGTACATGGGACGGTCTTGCCAAATTCGACGATACGAACTGGACCTTGTACAATACATCTAATTCTGGCTTACCGTATGATTATGTTTATTCCATTGCCATAGATGGAAACGGGAACAAGTGGATAGGGGTAAATTACGGCGGTCTTGTTAAATTCGACGATACAAAGTGGACCCTGTACAACGAATTTAATTCAGGCCTGCCTACTAATGATTTACATTTCGTCTGCACCGACGGAATAGAAAACAAGTGGATCGGGACAGGCTGGGGTCTTGTAAAATTCGACAATACGGATTGGACCGTATACGATCCGTCCAATTCAGGCCTGGCGGATTATTTTGTCTATTCCATTGCAATAGACGGGAGCATGAACAAATGGGTCGGCACATCTGATGGCGGTCTTGCCAAATTCGATGATGCGAGTTGGATCGTATATAATACGTCCAATTCAGGACTGCCTGATAATGCCATTATTTCCATTGCCATAGACGAAGGCGGTAAAAAGTGGATCGGAACAGGGTATGGCGGTCTTGCCAAATTCGATGATGCGAATTGGATCGTATATAATACATCCAATTCAGGGCTACCGGATAATGCCATTATTTCTATTGCCATAGACGGAAGCGGTAACAAGTGGATTGGGACAAGCAAGGGTCTTGTCAAGTTCGACGATACGACCTGGACTGTGTACGACACATCCAATTCAGGTCTGCCTGATAATTGTGTCACCGCTATCGCCATAGATGGGAGTGGAAACAAATGGATCGGCACATACAGGGACGGTCTTGCCAAATTCGATGGAACAAACTGGACTGTTTACAATCCATCCAATTCAGGCTTGCCTGATCATTGGATCACCGACATTGCCATAGACGGGAGCGGGAATAAATGGATCGGTATAGAGAGTGGAGGATTGGCTGTGTACAGGGAAGGAGGGGTCATTACAGAAGTCGAAGAGAAACCCTCTCAGCTGGGTTTTCCCCTTGGTTTCATGCTTGAATCCAATTATCCGAATCCCTTCAACACGACTACGATCATCTCGTTTACATTGGCCAAACCTTCCTCGGTTCATCTGACCCTATACGATTTGCTCGGAAGAAAGGTTTGCACCTTACTGCATGAGGAAAGGGTAAGGGGGAGTCATCAAATCAAATGGGAAGCCAAAGGATCGGCCAGCGGTATTTATGTATGCCGTTTGGAAACAGAAACAGGATACATGTTGCGGAAAGTGACGCTGTTGAAATGAGCGCCAAGCAGGCCGTCCTTCATCCATCCGGGTGAGACAGGGAGGCGTTCGCCTGTCAACGTCCCGGACGTGTACCGGCACATCTTCCTTAAAAGAAGTGGGTTTTCGGTTCGCCTGGTCAAGGATCAGAAAATCCTTCAGCATATAAAATGGTAAATCATGTCCTACCTTGAATCTGACAGCGAGCGCATTCCCCTTAGGCAAGCCGCGGAGTAAGCGAGCGAATTCAAATGTCTTGTTCCCTACAGATCGAAGATCCCCCGGCAGCTAGCTGCCGGGGAGCTTCAATAAATCCCCCGTTCCGGGGGGACGGCTGACAGGATAAGATACCATCTGAGCATTAGTGTATGAACTTGATCAGGAGATCAAAATGAGTAAGAATGCCGATTTGAACCTGTCATACCTTCGTTTCCTCGGGGTGGCTTTCTTGATTTCTGTCTTCGCGCCGTGCCTGTTCTCCCAAATCATCCTCGAAGGCGTGGTGACGGACAACGGGGCGGAATACTTAGGAAACGGTGCGGAACCGGTCGTGAACGCCCTGGTGGAGACGACGGATCAGGCTGACCCCGGCCGCCACTTCAGCGGCTACACGGACAGCGAGGGGAAATACTCGATCAAGATCACGGAGACCGGAGTGAACAGTCATTCTGCAAAGCCCGAGGCGTTCAGACTCTCTCAGAACTTTCCCAATCCCTTCAATCCATCCACAGTCATTTCATTTGCGCTTCCCTGTCCCGCAAAAATCAGCATGGATATTCACAATATTTCCGGGCGGCATGTCAAAACACTGTTCGACGGATATCATTCCGAACGGTCCGGCCGGGTGGTCTGGGACGCGACGGACGATGCGAATCAGGGTGTCCCGGCGGGAGTGTACATTTATTCGCTGAGGGCGGAAGGTTTTCAGATCAGCCGGAAAATGCTGCTGATGGACGGCGGTCATCATCCTGTTCCGGGTTCATTCCATCCGGGCATGCGGGGACATGCGCTGAACAAACTCCTGTCTGATCAATACAGGCTGCGCATCTCCGGAACCGGCATTGAAACTTATGAACAGCAGGACCTGCAGATCACCGGTTCAATGGTGTTCAATGCGACAGTCTCAAGAACCGTCACGGATATTGACGGAAATGTCTATAAAACCGTTAAAATCGGAAATCAGTGGTGGATGGCGGAAAACCTGAGGGT
>JAFGEX010000386.1 GCA_016931355.1 bacterium | reverse complement strand
TTCATGCCGGCATGCGCGGGCGGCTGGCCAATCCGGGTTTCGAGGATCAACCCGTGAAAAGCGTTTTCTTTTTCGCCGGAAACTGGCGAAACGGCGTCCAATTCTACGAGATCAATCCTTCATCCAATATTTCCCTCTTTACCGTTCATCCTTCCGATGCCCGGCATCTCGGCTGGTCGGAGAGCCGGGCGAACCGTGATTTCGCCGTAGAGGCCATGATCAAGGCAGGCGTCAATGTCGTGAACATGTCCTTTTGGGGGTCCCGCGGAACGGACAACTGGGCGTATTGGTCCCCGATGCAGACTTCAACCTATGCCCATGACGAGCTTTTCGATGTTGCATCCTCAAAGGGCATTCTGATCGCGCCTTACATCGAATCGACCGCTGCGACTGAGAAATCGCCCGGTTTTTCTTTCATGGATTGCTTCCCGGGAAGTGAGGATGACCCGGCACCCGCTCTCGTCGGTCAAATCGTCGATCTGATCGAACGGTACCTGCTGCATCCGGTGAAAGACGGCTGGCCGGCCTGCTGGGCCCGGCTGTACGACCGGTCCGGTGAGGCACGGTACGTCGTCTCGCTGATTCACGTCGCGTCCAACGCGCCAGGAGTCACAGACCGGTCTTTTGCGGAGGGATTCGACCGGGTGGCGGACAAGGTTTATCAGGAGACAGGTATTCTTGTCGGGTTTACACTGGATGTCCTGCCGCCCGGAACCTTCGCCGGAGGATCGTTCAAGCCTTCGGCGGATCAAACAGGCCCCTGGCTGGCGGAAAGGAATTCGGTGCTGGCCATCCAGTGCTTCATCCCCGAAATCTGGACTGGGTATTCCCGGGAATCCGATTTAATCGCCTGGAAACGGCGGTTTTCCCGGGATTGGGAGGAGACGGGCATCCCCTTCATCTTCGACCTTTGCCCCGGGTATGATGCGCATGTGGTCTTTCCCGGATCCATGGTTTACGGGAACAACGCTGCATGGCGGGATTCGCTGAAGGCCTTGTTTGAAGATTCCGGACAACAGGGACTGACCTTCAATTCCTGGAACGGTTACACGGAGGGCATGGCCTTTATGCCCACGCTGCAATACGGGGACGCCAATTACATTTGGGCGAAAGACTTTTATTCGAATTTTTATCCGCAAACCGGAACCGGCGCTGATCCATTCACTCTCCCTCGGACGACTGCGCTCTTTCAAAACCACCCCAATCCGTTCAATCCCGCCACGACGATCCGTTTCAGCCTGAAGGAGGCCTCCCGTGTCTGTCTCAAGGTGTTGGATATCCGCGGACGTGAAACGGCTGTCCTGGCGGACGGATTTTTTACGACCGGCGATCATTCCGTTTCATTTCAGGCGAGCGGTTTGCCGTCCGGTATCTATTTCGCATGGATCACAGCGGGAGAATTGCGGACAGTCAGAAAAATGGTCAAGATGGAATGAGCCCGAGGCAATGGCCTTTTCCCCAAAGAAATTCCCATCCAGGCGCGGCCGGCGGTCTGTGCCTGCAGGATCCGCCTGAAGGCGGCTGAAACAAACGGGAAGGCGGATTGCGGTACAGAAGAAATATCAGAAAAGTTTTGGATTTCTGATAGAGGGTGTTGTCTTAAAAAGGATTCTGTTATTTTGATTTTGTCGAAGGACCGCAGAAGTCAAGAGTTCGTTTTATTTCACTCCGTCACTTAAAGAAAGGAGAAAGTCATGGGCATCTTCGATTTTCTGGGTAACGTGGGCGCCAAGATATTCGGCAAGGGAAAGAAGGAAGAGGAGGCGATCGAGGAACTGGTGAACAAGGATCTGCCGGGGAAGATTCAGAACCTCAAGGCCGAGTTCAAGGACGGCGTGGTCACGCTCACCGGGCAATGCGACACCTATGCCACGCGCGAAAAGGCCATTCTCCTGGCCGGAAACGTGACGGGCGTCAAGCAGGTGGACGACAGGCTGACGTCCCCGCCGAAGGAAGAGACGACGGTTTTTTACACGGTGAAAAGCGGCGATTCGCTGTCCAAGATTGCCAAGGCCCTCATGGGCAACGCCCAGCTCTGGCCGAAGATTTTTGAAGCCAACAAGGAAGTGATCAAGAATCCGGATCTGATCTATCCGGGACAGCAGCTGCGCATCCCAAAGGTCTGATCCGGGATTGTGGTTCCAGGGGTTCTCAGGAGCTGCTCGAAAAAATACGGTCAAACGATACTCCCCGTCCCCGTGGGACCGGAAGAGGATCTTCTTAAAGGATCTTCATCGAAACACCTGAGGAGGGACGTCATGCGAAAAATATTTTCAAGCCTGATCGTCACTGTGCTGGTGATCCAGCTCATCGGATGCGCCGGCAGCAGCCGCACGACCAAGGGCACGGTTATCGGTGCAGGAACCGGCGCGGTTGTCGGCGGCGTGATCGGCAAGGCGGCCGGCAACACGGCGCTGGGGGCCATTCTCGGGGCAGCGATCGGAGGAGCCGCCGGGGCATACATCGGCCATTACATGGACAAGCAGGCTGAGGAAATCGAGCGGGACATTGAAGGCGCCAAGATCGAACGCGTCGGTGAAGGCATCAAGATCACCTTCAAGTCCGGGCTTCTTTTCAACACGGGGGAAGCCACGCTTCAGGATGCGGCAAAAGCGGACCTGGCCCAGCTTGGCACCATCCTGAACAAATATCCGGACACAGCGGTTCTGATTGAAGGTCACACGGACAATGTCGGCAGCGATGATTTCAACCTCGATCTTTCCAACAAGAGGGCCCAGGCCGTTTCAGCCCAGCTGGCTGCGCAGGGCGTGGACGCAACGCGTTTCACGCTTGTGGGATACGGCGAAAGCCAGCCCGTCATGGACAATGTATCGCCTGAAGGCCGGCAGGCCAACCGCCGCGTCGAACTGGCCATCATGGCCAATGACAAGCTGAAAAAGGCTGCGAAGAATCAGACAAGCGGCTGATTTTCTTCCGGCAGGCTTTGCCTTGAACCAACACTACCGAAGGAGACACGAATGGGAAACCTGATGAAAATAGTCGGTCTGGTACAGGGTGCAGTCGGTGCATTGGGAACCGCTCCCACAGGCCTGGACAACGTGATCAAGACCGCGCAGGGCGGCGACATTTTCAATCTGATCTCCGGGGTTGCGCTGGGTTTTCTGGGGATGAAGGGCAGCAGCGCGCAGCAGAAGGTCGGGATTCCGGCAATCAGCGGCCTGAACGGCATCGTCGGCCTACTCGGCCTGCTTGGAGCCAATAATCCGCTGGCAGCCCTGCAGATGAACAACGGCACGGCGGGCAGCCTGATCAACATCGCCATATCCGCAATCGGGTTCATCAGCACGTTCATGAAGAAGAAAGCGGCCTGAACCCTGCCTGTCCGGCCGGCCATTTTCTTTGTAGAAAATTTAAAGGGGCCCTCCTGTCGAATGGAGGACCCCTTTTTTTTGATCTCATTTTCATGCGGGAGTTTCTAAGGACGGATCATTTTTTCGTTTCCGGAGAGACTGCCCTGCTTTTTTCACTTTCGTTTCCGGAGGTGTCCACGGCTTTTACCCAGTACCAGGATGCGGAAGAGCCCTGTTCGTCCAGCATCTCCACTGCCTGCAGCGGCTCGGTGTTGACCTTTATGCCGATGCCGGTGGGCAGATCGGAGCGGTACACGTTGTATCCGGACAAATCGTAACTACCGATCGGATCCCATTTCACCCTGACGCCCTGCTCCAGAAGATAAGCGGCCACGTATCGCGGACCGGGCGGGGGAGAAAAATCGCGCAACCGCTCGGGATGGGATTTCGAAGGGGCGCTTTCATTCCCGGCTGTGTCAACCGCAGTGACGATATACACGGCGCTCCGGCCTTTCTGCACCTGCCGGTCTGTGTATGCCCGGGCCAGCTTGCCGAATGTCCCGAGATCCTTTTCATCATCCTCGATACGCCTCATCAGCCGGTATTTTTCCACATCACCGGACGGAGATGCATTCCAGGACACTTCCAGGTGGCGGCCGAGCACATTCTTGACAGTCACCTGGCCCGGCGGGGAAGGCGGCCGGTCATCCGGCACCGCGATCCAGATTCCGGCCGGGTCGCTGTCATAGTAAAGGGAGTCCACGGCTTTCACGCTGTAAAAATAGCGCCTGCCCGGTTCCAGCCCCGTTTCAACCGGGCCCGGATCCTCAATGAACGTTTCGCGGATCATGTCCTGGCGGATCGGGAAAAATGTGCTGTCCGAATAGGCGCGGGAGATGCGGTATCCGAGCAGATCCCTGTCCGGAGGCGCTGTCCAGCTCAGGTGCACGATTCGGTTTTCCACGAAGGCCTTGAGCCCGGAAGGCGGCTGCGGCGGCGTGATGTCCGTATAGAGGAAATGGACCTGGCTGCTGGGTTCGCCTTCATTCCCCGCAGAGTCCACAGCTGTGACGGAATAATAATACGTATGCCTTAAGGCGATCCGGCCGTCCAGGTAATTCGG